>JAUIAZ010000208.1 GCA_030427465.1 Gammaproteobacteria bacterium
GAACGGGCCCAGGTGGAGGAGCAACTGGTAATTTACCGGGAGCTGGAATCCCGGAGCTGGAAAGTGGCTGAAGGGGTCAATATCGGCAAAACCGACGATTACTTCCGCTTTCACAAGGAGCTGGCCGGTTCTTTCAGTGAAAAAGGCCGTTATGTCATCCGCATGCTCACACTGGATGGTGAGCCTGTGGCTGGAACCTTCGGCCTGCTCGTCAACGGCGTGTTCTGGTCACTGCATATTGTGCACGACGAGCGATGGAACAAGGCCTCACCGGGAACCTATCTTGAATCACTCGAAATCAGGGATTGCTTTGAAGACGGTGTGCGGGAATACGAGTTTCTCGGAGGTTTTCTCAACAACAAAGAGCGCTGGACCCGAAATTTCCGGGAAAGTAGCGAGATCGTGATTTACCAGAGGAAGGGCATTCTGCCCCTGGTTTATCTGGCTTATTTTGTGGTCAAGCCACAGCTCAAAAAACTCAGGGCCCGTCTGAGAAGCACGCGGAAGGCCGCAAAGGCCCGTCTCACGGCCTCCGCTCCGCCGGCGCGCTTTGTCGCGCCCTTGCCGCTGAAGGCTCTGCGGAATACCGTTTCAGTACCGGAAGACCACATCAAGGATTACTTTCCCTTCAGTGCGGACCGGGTCAGATATACCTTTTCTGCGACGGCCGGCTTGTTTCAGGCTGTGAATGCCCTGGGAATGGAGGAAGGCAAGACCATTCTGGTGCCCAGCTACAATTGTGGACATGAGGTCGAACCGCTGATCCGGGCCGGTTTCAAAGTGTCAGCCTATCGGATTGACGCAGAGATGAAAGCTGACCTGGATGATCTGGCAGCCCGCATTGACGATTCTGTCGCCGCCGTGCTGCTTACGCATTATTTTGGCATGCCACAGGCTGTCGCCAAGGTCAGAGCTCTTTGTGATGACAAAGACATCTTCCTGATAGAAGACTGTGCCCATGCCCTGTTCAGTGACAACCGGGAAAACACCCTTGGGCGTCTGGGCGATGTTTCGGTGTTCAGTCTGCGTAAAACCTTCCCCATCCCCAACGGAGGGGCTGTGGTATTGAACAATCCGGAGGCTGAATTTGTCGACGAACCGGAACCAGCATCGCCTTATTCGGCCTGGCAAAAAATGCTGGATCTGTCCAAGAAGTCACTTCTGGATGGCGGGTCAGGGTACCCGCGGGCCGTCGAACTGCTGTTGCTACCTCCCGTTTTCCTGCTGTTGTTCGTCTGCAATTGGCTCGCCCGTCTGAACCTGCCTGCCCGGCCCGCCTGGTTTAACCCCGACGACGAAGACTTTGATTTTGAAGACGGCGTGCTGTACTGGGAAATGTCTCCCTCGTCCCGAAAAATACTCGAGTCCCAGAGCCCGAAAGAGGTCATTCAGAAAAGGCAGGACAACTTCCGCTATCTGACCAAAAAGCTCAACGCCACTCCCTTCTGCCAACCCGTCTTCCAGGGTTTGCCTAAAGGGGCTTGTCCCCTGTATTTCCCGGTACGGGTATACAACCGCGATACGGTTCTCTACCGGTTACACCTGAAAAAAGTATTTGCCTGCCCCTGGTGGGAGGACTTCCATTACGCCACCCCTTGGGATGAGTTTCCGGAGGCGGTTGCTCTGAAAGACCGGGTCATCGCCTTGCCGGTTCACCAGGACATCGAAATCCATCATCTTGACGCCATGGTAGAGGCGCTGATGAACGACCAGTTGTGGTGAATTTAACGCCTGAAATGGCAGCAGAAGGAAAGAATCGATAAATGTTCGATACGGAATATAAGGTCTCAGGCAAACTGGTCCGCTGGATGCGGCCACACACCCGATCCATGGGGTTACTGGTGCTGATCCGTTTGCTGGAATTTACCGCCGAAGTGATCGGCATCAGCCTGTTCATTCCTTTCCTGTCCAGCCTGGATGCAGAAACCTTTACACCCGAAACTGATAACTGGTTTGGTAATCTGCTGGGCAGTTTTTTCCTTCCTGTGCCGGAGTCTGAACGGACCTTGGTGATCGCGCTGTGCATTTTCGGCTTCATTGTGCTGCGCAGCGCCCTGTCTTACGCCGGATCAGTGCTCACGGCCAGCATTGACCAGACAATTGATCACACCCTGCGCACCGACCTGATGCACCGGCTGCTGCGGGGCGATATGGCCTATGTGGAAAGCGCGAGGCCAGGCGATCTGATCAATACGCTTGAGAATGTCCTGGTTTCCGTCAGCGGCGCCATCTGGACCCTGCTGGGCTTGATTACAGATTTCATCATGGTGCTGGTGTTTACTGTGGTTCTGATGCTGCTTTCGTGGGAGCTCACTCTGTTCATCACCGTGGCACTCGGCGGTATCTCGCTCGTGGTGAAATTGCTGACCTCAAAGGCGGAAAGCCTGGCCGGTCAGAGTCTGGAGGAAGGCAAGGAACTGGTTCAGCAGGCCATGGAAGTGATCGATGGCATGCGAACCATTCGCACCTTTGTCCGGGAAGACGAAGAAGAAAAGCGATTCGAGCAGACCTCGCGGCAGATGAGTCAGACTGACCTCAGGCTGCAGAAGCTCTCTGCGCTGGTGGAGCCGGTGGCGCAACTGCTGGCTGGTACATTACTGATCGTGGTGCTTTTCACCGCCCTGGGTAACCCGGAAAACCTTTCGATGGTGCTGGTATTCATCTTCATTCTTTACCGTCTGCATCCCCAGGTCATGGAACTTGACGATGGCCGCTACGACCTCGTGGCGGCGGCTCCCGAAGTCATGCTCCTGGCGCAGATGGAAGATGAGGGGCAACAACACCTCGCGGCATCCGGAACCCGCCCGTTCTCCGGGCTGCAGGACAACATCAGCTTTGAGTCCGTCAACTTTTACTACCCGTCTAATGGCCCGGAGCATCTGGCGTTACAGGACTTCAGCGTGCGCATAAAACGCGGCCAGCGAGTGGCCTTTGTGGGTCCATCCGGTTCAGGAAAGTCCACAGTCATCAACCTGCTCCTGCGTTTTTACCAGCCCCAGCAGGGAGAGATCCGGGTGGATGGAGTTCCCCTGTCCGAGTTTCGCATGAAAGACTGGCGCGAACGCATGGCTGTGGTCAGTCAGGAAGCCCACATGTTCAGTATGACCATTCGGGACAACATCGCCTACGGTCACCCCTCGGCAACTGACAGTGACATCGTGGCTGCTGCCCGGAAAGCCGATGCCCATGAATTTATCAGCGCCCTGCCCCGTGGCTACGATACTTTGCTGGGAACGCGCGGCCTCGGCCTTTCGGGAGGACAGCGTCAGCGGATAGCCCTGGCCAGAGCATTGCTCAAGGGAACCGAGCTTTTGATTCTGGATGAAGCAACCAATGCACTGGACAGTCTGTCGGAGTCAGTGGTTCTGGATTCCGTGCGCGCACTGGGAACCGGTTGTACGGTAATTTACATCGCACACCGGCTTTCCACCATCACCCACGCAGACCAGATTATCGTGCTTGAGTCAGGCAAAGTGCTTGAACAGGGTGATGCCAGGGAACTTCTTGACCGACAATCGCTGTTCGCGCGGCTTTATGAGCAACAGAAACATCCGGAGCCCGGAAAACCGCAGAACTGACCCACAGGTCAATGCCTCCGTTAATTGATGACTTCAATCTGATTGTCAACCTGATAGCGGCTGCCCGCCACCTGGTTGACCAGCGTAGAAATCTGGTCACGTTCATCTGTTGAGCTGACTTCACCCTGGAGAGTCACCTTGCCTTCATCGGTCACGATCCTGACATTCTGGGCCGTGGCGGACAGGGTCTGGTCGGTAATCAACTCCATTCTTACCTCTGCTGTCACTTTGATGTCTTGCATCGGATTGCTTTCCTGTGCCTGGATCTGCTGGGTACCATCAACGCCTTCCGGGCCACCCTCAACCCCGTCAGACTGCGCTTCAAAGGCCACTGCGGTGGCTAACAAGGCAAGGCCTGCGGCGATCAGGTTGCTACCTGTGTCAATCGACCGGATATTCATAAACGCTCCTTATTAACGAATAGGCTGGTTAAGGCGACCTTGAAGCATCAGGCCATGCCTACATAAACTGAGAAAGCAAATGCCGCGCCACCCGCAATTTACCCCGGGCACTGCGCGGCGGTGAGTGGCATCTGACACGCTCAGGGCCCTTTTTGACAGGCCACTCTGTGTAGGGTTTACATGCGGTGTCGGTAAAAAATCCAATCGTCATCTGCTCTGCTCACCCTGCCTACCCCGGCGTACGGTCGTTTACGCCTGGCTGGCTCAAGAATTGCTCAAGAATTGCTAATACTGGAGTGTTGGTTAGAACTCGGTTGTACTCGCGTCGGTTTCACTGGCTGAAACCGGCCAACGGGCCGCCACAGCACACAGATTCACAGGTAGAACCAAAAAGAGGCAAAAAACCATGAGGGTTATGCAAGGGTCAGGGAAAGAGTGGATCGGCAGTCGCCGAACGGTACAGGCATTTGGCATTCTGGGGAGTATGCTACTTCTGACGGGGTGCCTGTCGGGAGCCGGTACGGCAGTCGCAACGGCTGTGGTGGAAGAGGAAGCCCAGGACAGCGAAGCCCGCTCTGAGTTTCTCGGAGCGTATGACCAATACCTTGAGGAGGCGCAGTCTTCGGGTTGCCCTGTTGCACAAACCCAGATCAATGGCGCGGTCGTGAATGAGCTTTATCAACAGGGTGAAGGAGCGGCAGAGTCCGTCAAGGATTCGCTGCGAGAGGTCAGTATCGACGACTCATGGCCAGCAGAGGAAAGGGCCGAAGCAGCTTACATCATCGCAGCGATCGAGCTATACCGTCCCCAACCCAATGAAGAAACTGCGACGCATTATCTGGACCTGCTGGAAAAAGAGTTTCCTTCAATCCGCCCCTGCGCCACGGAGTGGCTGCGGTCAAAATCAAAACAGATCGATGAGCTCGGGTAAGCCCGGCGTGATCTGACTTGAAGGTAAACGTACAGTATTTTCTCAGCATGAAAAAGGCGCCACCCCGGCGCCTTTTTCAGACTCTCTTCAGCTGGCTTTCTTCGGATGTACTTTCACCATCATCTGCGAGTAGCCCTTGACGAAATTGGACTGGATGGATTCCAGGCCCCCCACGTATTCGACGTTGTCAAAACGCTCCAGTATTTCCTCCCAGAGAATCTTGAGCTGCATTTCTGCCAGACGGTTACCCATGCAACGGTGAATGCCGAATCCGAATGAGAGGTGATTACGCGCGTTCTTGCGGTCTATCAGAAATTCGTCGGGACGCTCGATCATGCGCTCATCACGGTTTCCGGAGACATACCACATTACAACCTTGTCGCCTTTCCGGATAGTCTGGCCATTCAGCTCAACATCCTGTTTGGCCACCCGGCGCATATAGGCCAGCGGCGTCTGCCAGCGGATTATTTCAGATACCATGTTTGGAATCAGTGCCGGATTCTTCCTGAGTTTGTCGAATTCCTGGGGGAACTCGTTCAGGGCCAGTACACCACCAGTCATCGAATTACGTGTGGTGTCATTCCCCCCTACAATCAGCAACACCAGGTTGCCCAGAAACTCCATCGGGCGATCAATCATGTCCTTGGTGTCCTCGTTGGTCAGAAGCAGGCTCATCAAGTCAAAGCCCGGTTCCTCGCCGGCTTTCAGCCTGGCTTCCTTCTCTCGCCACAGCAGCGAAAAATGACGGGCCATTTCAGCCGCCACGGCGTAGAACTCATCCATATCAGCCGGGCCACCGGTGGCTTCAGGAGTGGCTGTGGCAATATCAGACCAGTAAACAAGCAACTGGCGTTTGTCATAGGGGAAATCCAGCAGGGTCGCCAGCATGCGCGATGTCAGTTCCTTCGACACCCGGGACACCCAGTCAAAGGGCTCGTCAACCGGCAGCTTGTCCAGAACATCGCGGGTACGCTCACGGATCAATTGCTCCATCTGCTTGAGGTTCTTTGGTGCAACCACACCCTGAACCGCCATGCGCTGCTGATCGTGCCGGGGCGGATCCATCGCAATGAAAGTTTCGATCTCAAGGCCTTTGGGCGGTTTACCGAGCACAATCAAGGGTTCCGCTGAAAACAGCTCGTGATGTTTGTCGACGAAGAGGATGTCCTCAAAGCGGGTGACTGACCAGAACGGTCCAAACGGGCTTTTCTTCTGATAATGCACCGGACATTCATCGCGCAGGCGCTTGAAGTAGGGCTGCCACTGATTCTGGGCGAAAAGGAAGGGGTTACTCACGTCTATCTCTTCCAGTTTCAGGGTGTCAACATCCGGAATCGGCTCTGGGGTGAACTTCAGTTCTTTTTCCCAGGGCAGCACTTTGCTCAGGGTCTTATAGAAGATATGACTGCCCTTGATCTGCAGGTCAATCGGAATATAGGCAGCGGTTTTATTAA
>JAUIAZ010000209.1 GCA_030427465.1 Gammaproteobacteria bacterium
GAGGCCAGCAGCAGGCACAGGGAAATCAGCTTGCGACCACTGCGGGCAGCATCCGGCAAGCTCCATTGAGCGGTACGGGTAAACGTGTGAATCAGAGTGAGCATGAGGGAATCGTCCGTTGTTTTTTTCTAAAGCTTATCGGCTGCTGGCGCGGATTGGAATAGGCCTGGCCTACAGACCCAGATCACCCAGCGTGAGGCTCTGGTCGGGCAAGGCGGGGTTACGCATCGCGGCCACCTGGGCCAGGAACAGTTCCGCCGTTGCCAGGGCATCTTCCAGAGCATTGTGGCCGGGCGCAGAAGGCAGGCGGTAGGCATCCCGACAGCCCTCCAGGGACAGCCGCTGTGCGGGAATCACCTCGCCCCGGTTCTGCAGCCGCTGGCGCTCAATCTTCAGGGTATCCAGCGTCAGCTTCTGCCAGGGCGCCAACTGGCAAGTGGCCAGCGCCTGTTTCAGAAAAGCGGAATCCAGCCCGGCGTGGTGGAACAGCGGCACCCGCCCTTCCACCGCCTTGAGCAGCGTTTGCAGAGCCTCCTTCAGGGGCACGCCATCGGCACAGTCGCAGCGACGCAGCCCGTGGATGGTGGCGCTCTGGCCAACCGAGGCATCAGACTTCACCAGCACATGCCGGGCCGTCGACAGATCGATTTCCAGCCCGCTGATCGCGACCCACCCGATAGACAGAATGTGATCCTTCTTCGGCTCCAGGCCGGTCATCTCCAGATCAATCGCCAGCAGACGCGCTTCGCGCACCGTCAGGCGGGCCAGGTCGCGACGTTCTCCCAGGGTCGGAAGTACCCGCTTCAGCCAGCCCATGGTTCAGGCCATCCCTCGCGCAAACTTGAGTGACAGCGCGTTCTGGCTGTCATCCAGTACCCGGAACACCGCCTTCAGATGGTTGCGCTGCAGGCTGTTGAGCTTCTTCGGGCTGACATAGTTGTCGGGCTTCTTGCCGTTCTCCAGCTGCTGCAACTGCTGGCGGAAGCGCAGGTCGCAGATGAAGTCGAAGGCCTCCAGCAGGTTGGCTTCATCCTCAGCGGTCATCTGGCCGGCCTGCCGGCAGGCGCGCAGACGCGCCGGGGTGGCCGTCGCGGACAGTCCGGCTGCCAGGGCATGAACCCGGGCAATATCGGTAATTAACGCCAGGCCCTGATGCTTCAGATCCAGCGCCTGGTGATGATCGCCGCCCTTGGCCACGATGAACTGCTTGAAGAAGCCTAGCGGCGTGCGGCGTGAAACCGCATTTTTTGTGAGCAGGCCGAGGAAGATGGTGGATTTTCTGGCTTTCTCCAGCACCTGGGTCTGCAGGCGCTTGCAGAGCTCCAGATCGCCGGCAATCGGGCGCAGATCAAAGAAAATGCTGCTGTACATCACGGCCTTGGGCTCTGGCGTGTCGATCCACCGGTTGAAAGCCTTGAGCCAGCCCGACATTGGCTGGCACCAGTCCGATGTCTGCGCCATCACATCGCCGGGGCAATAGGGGAAGCCGCAGTGGTCCAGCCCGTGACACACCCGTCTGGCCAGCTCCAGAAACCAGGCCTGGTGGGATTCATCGCCATCAAAGATCAGGCCGTTATCCTGGTCTGAACCGGCGTGCTGTTCATTCCGCGCCTGCGAGCCGAAGGCCATCCAGCAGTAGGGCACCGGGGCCTCCCCCAGTTCCGCCTCGGCCATCTGAATCAGGCGCCGGGTCAGGCTGTCATTGATGCCGGTAAAAATCTGCCCGATGCTCTCCGGGCTGGCTTCGGCGCGGATCAGTTCAAACAGCAGCTTCTGGGTCTGATTGGCGCAGGTTCTCAGCTCATCGAGATCCTGGCATTTGCTGATGCGGCTGACCAGAAACACCGGGTCGGAATGGCGCCCGCGCAGCATGTCAGAAGCACTCACCAGACCCACCGGCACCCCCTCATGCACCACCGGCAGATGATGAATGTTCTGCTGCAGCATGCGGAAAGTGATTTCGTGGGCCAGGGCTCCCGGCTCGATGGTCACCGGATCCGGGGTCATGAGCAGTTTCACCGGAGCCTGCATATCGGCTTCGTTGGCCACCAGACGCGCGCGCAGATCGCGGTCGGTCAGAATGCCAACCAGGCGCTTGTCTTCCATGATCAGCACCGAAGACACGCGTGCCTCAGTCATGGCACGGGCGGCCGCGACAGCGCTCTCATGGGATTCAACCGAAATCACGCGGGAACTCATCAGATCCTGCACGCGCTGGGTCCACTGGTGCGGCGGCTGCAGATTCCGGCTGCGCAGGCGGCGGGCAAAAGCGGCTTCAAAAAACTGGTCGAACGACGGGTTTGACTGTCGCAAAGACTGAATAAGCGGCACCGGCATGGCATACAAGAGGCACTCTTCACTCATCAGCACCTGGTTGCCCATGCGCTTGCCGGTCATCAGCAGAGACAGGCCGAAGCAGGAACCGGGGTCGACCCGGTCGACCAGTTCACCGTGGGCATCCAGTACATCCACCGCGCCCTTGCGCAGCAGAAAAATCCGGGGGTTTTCTGTATCAATCAGGTGGCTGTGATCACCGGCTTCAACATACAGCACGCGAATCTGGGTGATCAGTTGCTCAAGCGCGGGTGCGTCGAGCCGGTCAAAGGGGGGGAAACTCTTGATGAAACGGGTAATCGAATGGAGATCCTGGCTCATGATGCTGTCCTGTCGCTGTCCTCCAGCTTGTAGAAAGGCACGTCCCTGTGCCTGCGGAGTCAAGGATCAGTGCGCGTGCGCAGCGCCTGCCCCTTTGGGGTAGCGGATGCTCTCCACCATCTCCTGAACGTCATCCGGTGCGTCGTTGGTCATCTTGTTGACCACTATCGCCACCGCAAAGTTCAGGAGCATGCCCAGGGTACCGATGCCTTCGGGTGAAATACCGAACCACCAGTTATCCGGGGTGTTGGCTTCCGGGCTCACGAACTTGAAGAAGATGATGTAAGCCGCTGTGAACACGATACCGGAGATCATGCCAGCAATCGCCCCTTCCTTGTTCATGCGCTTGTAGAAGATGCCCAGGATAATCGCCGGGAAGAACGAACTGGCGGCCAGTCCGAAGGCGAAGGCGACCACCTGAGCCACAAAGCCTGGTGGATTTATCCCGAGATAACCGGCCACGCAGACCGCCACGGCTGCGGCTAGGCGGGCGAAGAACAGCTCCTGTTTATCCGAGATATCGGGCATCAGATTGCGTTTCAGCAGATCGTGACTGATGGATGTCGATATGACCAGCAACAGACCCGCCGAGGTACTCAGGGCCGCTGCCACACCCCCTGCGGCGACCAGGGCGATGACCCAGGCTGGCAGACCGGCGATTTCCGGGTTGGCCAGTACCATGATGTCACGGTCGATCTTCATCTCGTTGCGCTCATCACCGGAGTAGAACATGCGACCATCGTCGTTCTTGTCCTCCCAGGTAATCAGACCGGTTTTCTCCCAGTTGCTGACCCAGCTCGGTGCCTGCGCGTACTCGGTACCCTGCATCTCCTCCCCATTGATGGTGTTGATCATGTTGACGCGGGCGAAGGTCGCAACCGCAGGGGCGGTGGTGTACAGCAGGGCGATGAAGAGCAGGGCCCAGCCGGCAGACATCCGCGCATCACGTACTTTGGGCACGGTGAAGAAGCGCACGATGACGTGGGGCAGACCAGCCGTACCGACCATCAGGGCGGCGGTGATGAAGAACACATCGACCATCGATTTATTGCCCTCGGTATAGGCGGTAAAGCCGAGTTCCTCCGAAAGTCCGTCGAGCTTGTCGAGTACATACATGCCGGAACCGTCAGCCAGTGTGCCGCCGAAGCCGAGCTGGGGAATGAAGCTGTCTGTCATCAGGATAGAGATGAAGAAGGCCGGAACCATATAGGCACAGATCAGTACACAGTACTGCGCCACCTGGGTGTAGGTGATGCCCTTCATGCCACCGAGTACGGCGTAGAAGAAAACCAGGGCCATACCGATGATAACGCCGCTGACGATGTCCACTTCCAGGAAGCGCGAGAACACCACGCCGACACCACGCATCTGCCCGGCCACATAAGTGAAGCAGACGAAGATGGCACAGATGACCGCGACTGTCCGGGCAGTCTGGGAGTAGTAGCGGTCACCAATGAAATCGGGCACGGTGAACTTGCCGAATTTGCGCAGGTAGGGTGCCAGGCACAGGGCCAGCAGCACATAGCCGCCTGTCCAGCCCATCAGGTAGACACCACCGTCATAGCCCATGAAGCTGATCAGACCGGCCATGGAGATAAAGGAGGCGGCTGACATCCAGTCAGCTGCGGTTGCCATGCCGTTGGCCACCGGGTGAACGCCGCCACCGGCCACATAGAAATCGTTGGTCGACCCGGCACGGGCCCAGATCGCGATACCGATGTAGAGCACAAAGGTCGCGCCAACGATCAGAAAGGTCATAGTCTGGATATCCATGATGCAGCCTCTCCTAGTCTTCGTGAACGTCGTATTTGCGGTCGAGCTTATTCATGCGATGCACGTAATAAAAAATCAGACCGACAAAGACATAGATTGAACCCTGTTGGGCGAACCAGAAGCCCAGCTTGAAACCGCCCAGGCGGATCTCATTGAGCACATCGACCAGCAGAATGCCACAGCCGTACGAAACGGCGAACCAGATAACCAGCAAGCCCAGCATGGATGCCAGGTTCTCGCGCCAATAGCCCTCCAGGGCTGTTTTATCGTCTTTTTTCATTGCGACCTCTCCTTACACTGAATTTTTGTTGGACATGTCGAAGACTTGTCTGCAGCTTTCAAACTAACAAAGCGCCTGTCATAAGGGAGCACGACCTTAGTCGAGTGTTCGACTGAAGTCGTAGGGAGGGAAGAGGTGGTGTAAAATCGTACAACTCGCCCGGTGGAAGGAAGAACCGGCCGGGAAAGCCGTTGAAATTAACTGGCAAGGAGGCCACGCCAATGACAAAGGAAATACTGCCTGTCGTAAAGAGTATGCGACCAGGAGAAAAAGGCACGCAGCGACTGCTGCGGGAATGGGGTGAACATCTGGTCATGGTGAGGTACCGGGAGGATGAAGCCAAAACAAGGCGCTACACCACCATTGAGATCGTCGTGGACGAACGCAAAAGGCCGGAGCCACAGATCAACCAGCGGGCAGCGCTGGCGCAGCGCAATAAACAGTTGGTTGGGCTAAGAGTACATTATGCTGATTCCGCGACTCAGAAGCGATTACGACAGGCCAAGGCCTATTGGCATCGGGGAGTGAAGCTCTGGCTTTGCCGCTACGATACGGCCGTGGCGCTAGGCCTACGGGACAGAATAGTGGAAGGGGCGCTGGACGGGCGGGCGGATGTGCCGCTTTACTTGGAGTAGATAAATTTGAAAAGGAGTGGTCAGATGCGAATACCGGCGATACATAAATGGAAAGTTTTTACCAGATATGTTCACCTTCCTGCATTTGCCCATGTCGTTGAATAAAGCTGTTAGTGTTTAAATATGAATGACATCAAATTCAAAATATACCCTGGAATGGGTCCTCAAGAAGCTCATTGGCAACACGCACCGTTAGATGAGTTTTTATTGAATACCCCCGTTTTTATCTATGAATTAAAAATGTTTGGCGTAATTCCGCCTCTTCATATTCTAAATGAGAAATTTATTACGGGTAACCACGATGCGGGTATGGGTGGCGCTTGTGAATGGCGTAGTTTCCAGTTAACACCGGAAGACTATAATGAACTCGTTGAGTCATTGGTAACAAACCCAGAGTATGAAATAATTGAAGACAAAGAACTTTGGGTTCATAAAACATTTCAAAAATGGCATGGTAAATTAATGTCCAAGCATGGACCACGTGCTAGAAAAAAAACACTAACAAGTTGATCTTGTACGCGCACTCGCTTCGCTCGCCGCGCCGGACCCTCGGTCGCTGCACCTTTTGGGCCGCTGCGCTATTATGCCCAAAAGGTTCCGCTCTGTCGGGCCGCAAATCAAGGCGTTATGTGTGAATGAGTATGGAAGAGAAATACGGTGCAATTTGGATAGAGGTTGAAGTCGACGGTTCGTCCAAAATCGTCTTTGAGCAATATCTCGCTAATGCCCAGAAGTTACATGTAATTTATCAGCAGTCTAGTGGTAGCTTTTTGCCGTATTCTTTTGTTCCAAAAAAAGACCATCAGTGGCGCTTGCCTATTTGGTCGCAAGAGAATGAAAAGGCACTAATGCCAACTATTGAATCAGCCAAAGAGTATTTAAACCACTATGCCGAGTGAAACACATAACAAGTGACTATGGCGTCAACCCCGATTAAATGGCCATTTCTGGGTCCCACGGTTTACCGTGTCTTACCATCGAATTCAGCACTACGACCATCTTTCGGACA
>JAUIAZ010000210.1 GCA_030427465.1 Gammaproteobacteria bacterium
CTGAAGTGCCGGATCAGATCCTCCTGGCCAATCGCAGCGACTTCATCAGCCACCTTTTGGGTGGAGTTGAACTGAGGGTTTCCGACATCGATTTCCGTCCAGTAACGATCCGCCCGCTGTTCCAGGGTTTTGTCTTCCTCGGTCAGCCGGGTAATCAGGGCTTCCTTATGCCGGCTGAATTCCTCGGAAGGCATCGTTTTGAGTACGTTCTCAAACTGGCTCAGGAATTCCCGGGTTGCCGAGTGTATTTCAGCAGCCGGTGTGCCGGGCGACTGCACGATGAAAGCCAGTGCCGGCACTTCCATCATGGTGAATGGGGTTGCGAACACCACATAGCCCATCTGAGCCTCGGTACGTATCTGGTTGTAGTACGCTGGGCCGATAATCTGGCTGATCAGTCCCATCATGGCACGATCGGGATAGCCCTTGCTGGGGCCCTGAACCAGCTTGAGATAGGCCACATCCGGGTGCTGGGTATCAGCACTGAAGTACTGAAGGCCTGCCGGCAGCCGTCGGATTTGTGACTTCCGGACCTGAACCGGCTTGTGCGTTTCCAGGAGCTCCTCACGCACGATCCGGTTATTCTCGGTGGCAACAGATTCACTGACGTTACCGATACTCAGGGTGACAAGGTCCAACCGCTCGAAGAGTTCAGGCACAAAGGCCTTGAGATCCTCAAGTGACAGATCTTCCAGGGCTTCCAGTTGCTGCGTTTCATTCCAGTAAGGATGTATCAGGTACCCTCTTGTCAGGGTGGCGAGGCGCTCAAACGGTTTGTTCTTCAGACTGTTGCGAAGATCCCGGGCGAGATCCTGCCGGAATCGTTCAAACAGCTCGGGGTCATAGTTCAGTTCGGTCAGGGTCTTGAGAATTTCTTTCAGCAAGACTCCTTGCTTTTCACTGAAGCCGTCGATGCGCAGGGTCAAGCCTCTCTGGTGCTTGTACAGGCGGAAGTCCAGACCAGCCAGGCTGGCAGGGTAGGCAAACTCGGTCAGCTGCTCCCTGGCCAGGCTGGCATATAGTTCAGTGAGCACCAGTGAGCGGGCGTTGCGGTTGGCCTCCGGTGTGCGGATGCTGAGGTAGAAACTCGCCTTGGGTGCCTTGAAAGTGAGCTCCCTGGCGTACCAGGCTTCAATGTCTTCAAACCCTGCCAGCCGTACTGGCAGGGGAAGAGAGTCTCCCTCGAGCAGTGACAGATCTTCCGGAATAAAGGGGTTGGGTACTGGCAGCGCCAGTTCAGGTGACGGGCTGGCGGCAGCCTGAATGGCTGCTGTATCCAGTGGCCTGATGGCGTAAGCGGCATTGTACCAGGGATCCTCTTTGTCGACTTCAGCATCCGGGGCCTGAATCAGAGTGACCAGGTTTTCCGGGTTCAGGGCATCGAGAAAACGACGGATATTGTCAGGCCTGAAGTCTTCCATCAGATAAGGCGCGACCAGCACTTCAGGGGTTTTGAAGTCTTTCATCCGGCTGGCAATCCCGCTGGCATAGTGAATCGGGGCAGCCTTGTCCTGGAAGCGGAAGGCCGTCTGCAGCATGGTTCTTTGCTCCTCAAAGCGCCATTGGTCCAGTGGATTGCTTTTTAACAGTTCAATATAGGCAAAGGTGTCAGCAACCACGCGCTCCCAGTTGGCATACCCGTCTGGAGAGAGCTGTATGTTGATGCTGAATACAGACTCGTTGTCGTCTGCACTGAACAGACCTGCCGAGAGACCCTCTGCCAGTTGCTGGTCTTTCAGCCAGGAAAGCAGGCTGCCTTCGCCTTCATGACCAATCAGGTTGCTCAGATAGTACAGCGGCTTGGTGCGGTACTCGGGCCGGGTGGGTGGCGTGGAAAACAGCAGGGTCAGGGAGCGCTTTTCCTTGATCGGCCGTGTGGTAACCAGCAGGGGCAACTGC
Organism: Gammaproteobacteria bacterium; assembly: GCA_030427465.1. GTDB lineage: Bacteria > Pseudomonadota > Gammaproteobacteria > Pseudomonadales > Oleiphilaceae > JADJWY01. The sequence continues at coordinate 1,900 of JAUIAZ010000210.1, forward strand.
TCTTTTTTCCAGATATTCTCACGGGTGTAGGTCCTCGCATCGCCGGTATCATGTGCCGGTACATCGCTGAAACGAGGGCGAATCCAGGACTCCAGAGTGTCCAGCGGCTCTTTGCCATAGACTACCAGGCTCATGATGTCTGCAGAGTAGTAGGTGTTGTAGAATTCGATCAGATCTTTCCGGATGGGTTGCTCTTCGCGGTCTGCGAGCGTGGTCCAGGTGCCCACTGAAAACTTGGCCATCGGGTGTTCAGGGTTCATGCTTTCCTTGAGCACCGAGAAGAAGCGCCGGCCATCGTCTTTTATCTTGGCGGTGTACTCCGAGTGCACGGCGTTGATTTCCCGTTGCACGTACTCGGGTGTGAACAGAGGCGCGACAAACTGCTGTGAAAAACGATCGAGTGCCGGTTCCAGGGCCTCCGCATCGACTTCAAAAAAATAATTGGTGTGGTCATAGGCGGTGTAGGCATTATGGCCGCCACCATGTTGATTGATGAAAGACTGATACTCGTCAGCTTCCGGGTATTTTTCAGTTCCCAGGAACAGCATGTGCTCAAGGAAGTGCGCCAGACCTTCACGACCCACCGGGTCAGAGCCACTGCCGACAGCTACATCCATGGCCGCAGAGGCCTTGTCCGTATCCGGGTCACTGATCAGCAGCACGCGCAGGCCATTGTCCAGTTCAAGAGCGCGGTACTCCCTCTGATCATTCTCGCTCTTGATCACTTCGACTTCCTCTTCCTGTTGTGAATCCGGCTTGGGCGTCATCAGACTCTGGCAACCGCCAATCAGCAGCAGGGACAAAAGCAGTGTCCCGGAGGTGAATCTGAAGGCGAGTTTCTGAAGCCGGGTCCGGTCGGTTTTCTTCCAGTATAGGGTTGTCATCGTCAAGTCACAAAAAAGCTACAGCAAAGAATGAATATACACGAGGGGATACGGGGTGACGTATTAAAAGGTTCTAATAGTCCTGAAACTGTGGATGAACCGTCACTTCATCCACCAGCTGGTAGCCAGGTTGCTGCAGCACCTGGACAACCAGAGCCGCCAGTTCGCCCGGATTGAGAGATTCCCGGCCGCCTCGTTCTTCACCGGGAGCCGGGCTGGCATTGTTGAAGTGTGTGTCGATAATTCCGGGATGGATCAGAGAAACCTTGATACCAGAACTGCGGACTTCGCGTGCAAGGCTCAGCAGAAAGCCCCGCATGCCGAACTTGGACGCAGCATAGACACTCATGTTAGCCAGCGGGGTCTGGCTCAGATCAGACCCGATGGCCAGGATGTGTCCCGAGCCCTGCTTCTGCAGTATGGGCAGGAGCTGATGAGTCAGGTGCACCAGACTGTTCAGGTTCAGCTGCAGGATCTGTTCGTGCTCGCTTTCCGAGTGTTCCGGGAAGGGCTTGTAGTATCCCATTCCGGCGTTGTGGACCAGTACGTCCAGGTGGCCGATTTCCCGTACTTTATCCGCGATTGCCCGGCGCGCTTCCGGCTGCGTCAGATCGACACTCAGCGGGTGCGCCTGGCCCTGGTCCGCCTCGATCACTGTTTTCAGTGCAGCCAGAGCCGCCGCATCCCGCGCCACGGGAATCAGGGTGTAACCTTGCTTGTGAAGAGCCAGTGCGATCTCGTAACCCAGCCCCTTGCTGGCGCCGGTTACCAGGGCCACTTTGCTTTTCTGAGTATTCATCTGCGATTTCTCTGTGCTTGTCAGTGACGGGTCAGGGAGTCGGATCCCAGCCACCCATATGCGTCCAGCGATTGACGATTTCACAGAACAGCTCTGCTGTTTTGGCGGTGTCGTAGGCGGCTGAATGCGCTTCCTGATTGTCAAAATCGATATTCGCCAGCTGGCAGGCACGGGACAGAACAGTATGGCCGAAGGCCAGTGCGGAGAGGGATGCCGTGTCAAGTGTCGAAAAGGGGTGGAACGGATTGCGACTGATGTCAGCGCGTTCAGCCGCAGCAAACAGGAAGCTGTGATCAAAGAAAGCATTGTGACCGACCAGAATCGCCCGGTTGCAGCCGGTCGACTTGATGGTCTTCCGGATCGGCCGGAACAGTTCGGTCAGGGCGTCGTGTTCTGTCTTGGCCGCCCGTAAGGGGTTGAAAGGATCAATCCCGGTAAAGTCCAGTGCTTCTTTCTCCAGGTTGGCGCCTTCGAAGGGCTCAATGTTCACAGACAGCACGTCTCCGGGCAGCAACTGGCCATGCTCATCCATCTCTATGATGCTGATAGCCAGTTCCAGAAGGGCATCGGTTTTTGCATTGAAGCCACCGGTTTCCACATCCACGACCACTGGCAAAAATCCGCGGAAGCGTTGCGCAATCGGCATTTTTTCCCGTTGTTCCGCTTTCGCCACAATCAGCCCTCTTGTCCGTCAGAAAACGTGGTGTCCAGTGCCCAGCGCAGAGATTCCCCGGCCAGAAAAGGCACAATGGTGTCGCTGCCGAGTTCCAGACGGTCGGGGATCTGTGTTTCCTGTCGCAGCAGGCGGATCTTGCCGGAATTGGCTGGCATCTGATAGAACGCCGGGCCAAGCAGACTGCTGAATGCTTCAAGTTTTTCTATGGCACCAAGATCTTCGAAGATCTGTGCATACAGTGGCATGGCATAGGGGGCTGTATAGCAACCGGCGCAGCCACAGGCGCTTTCTTTCTTGCCGATCGGGTGTGGCGCGCTGTCTGTTCCCAGGAAAAACCGGCGATGGCCACTGGCCACAATATCCTGCAGGGCCTGCTGGTGGCTTGACCTTTTCAGGATCGGCAGGCAGTAATAGTGGGGACGGATTCCCCCCACCAGCATGTGGTTACGGTTGCACATCAGGTGGTGAGCGGTCAGGGTGGCGGCCGTATTTTCTCCCGCAGATTCAACAAACTGAACGGCATCGGAGGTGGTGATATGTTCCAGCACGATTCGGAGGTCAGGCAGGCGGCTGCGTAACGGCAGAAGAATGTCATCGATAAACTGCTTTTCGCGATCAAAGACATCAACATGCGGGTCGACTACCTCACCATGAATCAGCAGCAGGACCTTGCGCTCCTGCATCCGTTCGAGCGTGGGGGTCAGCGCGTCCAGGCGCGTGACGCCGCTGTCACTGTTGGTGGTGGCACCTGCCGGGTAGAGTTTACAGGCGACCACGTGCTCAGAGTCGGCGGCCGCGTCAATGTCTTCGGGAGTGGTCTGGTCGGTGAGGTAAAGCACCATCAGGGGGTCAAAGTTTTGGCCTGCCGGCACGGAGGCCATGATGCGCCGCCGATAGGCTTCTGCCTGATCAGCCTTCGTAACCGGTGGAACCAGGTTCGGCATGACGATCGCACGTTCAAAAGCCTGGCTGGTGGCGGGGACGGTGTGGGTCAGGGCCTCTCCATCACGCAGATGAAGGTGCCAGTCATCAGGACGGGTAATGACCAGAGAATCCATAGTGAAAGCTTTCCGTTTACAATCTGAAACGGAGTATAACAGATCGTTGCGGGATACTTCGCACCGGAATTTAAAGAACGCGGCGTCTTGGCCGATACTTCAGGCATAGTCCAAAATCTTTTCCGGAGTGCATCAGGTGGCCAGTCCCCTCCTCAACCGAGTCATTCTACTCCTGACCTGGGCATTGATCGTTGCCAGCCCGGATTCCAGGGCCACACAGTCCTACGGGGCCGATATTGAGTCCAGCCAGTGGTACCTCTCAGCATCAATCTTCGAGTGTGCCCTCACGCATAACATTCCCCATTATGGCCGTGCGGTTTTCTACCACGAGGCTGGGGAAGACCTGACTTTTTATCTCGACAGCAACCGCAACATGATGCGTCCGGGCGACGCTGCCCTGGTCATCGAGGCACCGCGCTGGCGTCCGGGTGAGCGCGTGCGCGATATGGGCTATGTCGCGGTCAAAGGTCAGAAGGGGCGGGTGCTCAATGTGGAGGAATCGCGTGCCGAACAGATGATTGACAGTCTGATGGCCGGCATGATGCCAACCTTTACGCGCCGGGCCCTCTACAATGATGAAACCGTACGGGTCGAAGTCTCATCGGTAAACTTTGCCAACTTTTACGAAGACTACAGTCAGTGCGTCGCCAGTCTCCTGCCGGTCAACTTCCGGCAGGTAGAACGTACCGCCGTATATTTCAAGGTGGATGAGGCGGAGTTGACGGAAGCAGATATAGAGGCTTTGGATCGTCTGATTCTGTACGTCAAGGCAGACCCGGCGGTTACGGCCATCTTCGTTGACGGTCACACGGATGCCAGTGGCCGGCGAATCTATAATCGCCGCCTTTCCAAGGCGCGTGCGGATGCGGTGAATGACTACCTGGTGGCCAACGGCATCAGTGAGACCATGATTACCGTGAGATATCACGGTGAGCGCTACCCGGTGGCAACTAACCAGAACGCACAAGGCAAGGCCCGTAACCGTCGCAGCACGGTGCGACTGGAAAAAGGCACTGTGCCTCCG
>JAUIAZ010000211.1 GCA_030427465.1 Gammaproteobacteria bacterium
ACAGGCGACGAAATCCATACCAGTATGGAAGCCGGCGCGGTTGTCGCCAAGGCGGTAATGAAGCAGCAGCCCTGGATCAATGCCTATGAAGACTGGAACGTGGACATCGGCCTGGCGACCGGCCTCAAGGGACGGGCTCAGATCGGTAAAGGCATGTGGCCGATTCCGGATGAAATGAAGCAGATGCTGGCAGTCAAGAGCAACCACCCTTCAGCCGGTGCCAACTGTGCCTGGGTACCTTCACCGACAGCGGCTGCCTTGCACGCCATGCACTATCACCAGATCAGTGTGGCTGAGCGTCAGGCAGAAATTGCCCAGCGTGAGCGCGCGTCTCTGGATGACATCCTGACTATTCCTTTGATGGGTGAGAACAAGCACACGGCTGAAGAAATCCAGAAAGAGCTGGACAACAATGCCCAGGGCATTCTCGGTTATGTGGTTCGCTGGATCGACCAGGGCGTTGGCTGCTCCAAGGTGCCGGATATCAATGACGTGGGCCTGATGGAAGACCGCGCTACTCTGCGGATCTCCAGTCAGCACATTGCCAACTGGTTGCGTCACGGTATCTGTACCCGTGAGCAGGTGGAAGAAACCATGAAGCGCATGGCTGAAGTTGTAGATCGTCAGAACGCCAATGACCCCGCGTACCGTCCGATGGCAGCCAACCTGGATGACAGCGTGGCCTTTGAAGCCGCTTGTGCGCTGGTGTTCGAAGGTTGTGCCCAGCCGAGTGGTTACACTGAGCCATTGCTGCACGCCTACCGTCGCAAGGCCAAAGCCAAGTACGGTTTGGCCTGAATAGGTTCGGCCCGAAGGCCTGCCCAGGTCTGATCAGGCCTGAACGCGAGAAAAAGCCGGCTCTGTAGCCGGCTTTTTTTGGCTGTTTCTGCCCCTATGTTACAGCCAAAGCCGCCGGTGCAGAGGGTGATCTCAGAGAAAGCGTGCCTGAAATTCGGCTGCCGGAATAGCCGGTGATACCAGGAAACCCTGTCCCACACAGCAACCCCAACTAGCTAGCAGTTCTTTCTGCTCAAGGGTTTCGACGCCTTCAGCCACGGTTCTTACCTTGATTTCATGGGATAGCTCGATCACTTTTCTCAGAATCGAAACAGTTTTCCTGTCCTCAAGGCGAACCACAAAAGAGCGGTCGATTTTCAGTTCCTCTACCGGCAGGCTTTGCAGATAAGCCAGAGAGGTGTAGCCGGTGCCGAAGTCATCGAGCGACAGTTCACAGCCAAGGGCTTTTAGATCACACAGGGTTTGGCGGCACCGTTCTGGCTGCAGCATCAGCATGCTTTCGGTAACTTCGAGCGTCAGGCGGCTGGCCTGGACCCCATAAAGAGTCAATTTGCCCTGCAGAAAGGCTGCAAAGCTTCGGTCCAGCAGAATACCCGCAGACAGGTTGACTGCGATCGAAAAATCCGGCCACTGCTTCCAGATTGAGAGCTGGTGAATGGCTTTTTCAAGTACCATTTCTGTAAATGGCCGAAGCAAGTGGGTTCTTTCTGTCATCGACACAAACTCGGCAGGTGAGCGCACAACGCCAGTTTTTTTGTCTTTCCAGCGAATCAGCGCTTCTGCTGAACAGATTTTGCCGCCCTGTAACTCAAATTGCGGTTGATAGTAGAGATCCAGTTCTTTGGCGCCAATTGCTCGCTTCAGGGCGCTGAAAAGCTGGATGCGTTCCTGCCCTAAGCGGGCAAAAGCGGTATCGAAAAAGCCGAAGGTTTCCTTCTGTTTTCTGGCCCGATAGAGGGCTTCGTACGCACTACTGATCAAGTCTTCTGTCTGTGCGCACTGGGTCGGGTAAATCGCTACGCCAAAGCTGACATCAATGTCGATATCCATGCCCTGCACCTGAAGCGACTGCTTAAACAACTGGTTGAGCTTGTTGAGCAGGAACATGATCTGGTCGGTTTCATCGCAGAGCGTGACCACCGCGAACTGATCTCCGGCCACACGGGCGAAGACATCTGAAGCGCGCAGTCCTTTCTTCAGTCGCTTGGCGGCGGCCAACAGGGTCTGGTCTCCGGCGGTCATTCCCATCGCCAGATTGATCTCCCGTAGCCTTTCGATATCAATGACGATCATTGGCATGATCTTGTGCAGGCGCTGGCTGAGGGCTGCCATCTGAGGCAGATGATTCTCGAGTTCGTAGCGGTTGGGTAGTCGGGTCAACTCGTCGAGCGTAGAGAGCTTCTTGCGCCGTTCTGCCGTCATCCCCTGGCCCCATTCCGCTTTGAAGCGTTCCTGCAAGCCCCGCTGTCTGAGCAGAAAGAAAGCGGCGATCGACAGGAAGAGCCCAATGAGATGCGGCCATCGCATGCCAGTACCGGCGTCAAACAGCGACTCTGCCGCCAACTCCACCAGAACGATCAGCGCTGTTAGAAAGACCGACTCGATCAGGGATCTTGAAAACCTGGCCAAGAGGTCAGAGCGAATCTCTCTGAAATGTCTGAAACGGTCCGGGTTCACAGCGATCCTTGATGGGTTGCATCTATAACCACAGTTTAGTTCATAGAGCGCAGAGCGCAGAGCGCGGGGCGTTGCGCGGCCCTTAGGCATGCGCTGCTATACTCAGAAGGAGTGACTCTAGCGGAATAACGCGATGGACCTGCTACCTTTTCTGAAAACGATGGCTGAACGTGAGGCATCCGATCTGTTTTTCTCAACCGGCGCACCGGTTGGCATGAAAGTAGAGGGGAAAACCGGACCTGTCACTCGACAGCCATTGACCAAAGGACAGACGCGTGACTTGGCCTACTCGGTCATGAACGATGCCCAGCGGATGGAGTTTGAGCGCGAGCGGGAACTGGATATGGCCCTGGGCATAGAAGGTGTTGGGCGTTTTCGTCTCAATGTGTTCTTGCAACGCGGGGACGTCGCACTCGTGGTGCGCTTTATCAAGTCCAGCATTCCTGATATTCAGACCTTGCAGCTACCCGAAATCCTGAAGCGCCTGGTTCTCATGCCCAGAGGCTTGTTGATTGTCGCTGGCAGTACGGGATCCGGCAAGTCGACAACACTGGCCTCAATGATTGACTATCGCAATGCGAATCGCACCGGCCACATTCTCACCATTGAAGACCCGATTGAATATATCCACCATCATCAGAAGTCGATCGTCAATCAGCGCGAGGTCGGCGTCGATACGCATTCTTTTGCACATGCCCTGCGTCGGGCCATGCGCGAAGCGCCAGATGTGATCCTGGTGGGGGAAATCCGCGATCGGGAAACCATGCAGCAGGCTCTGACCTATGCAGAAACCGGGCATCTGTGTCTGTCCACTCTGCACGCCGCGAATGCCAACAAAGCTTTGCGCCGAATCGTGAACTTTTTTCCGGAATCGGCGCACAACGAGTTATTCATGGATCTGTCGATGCATCTGCAAGGCATTATTTCCCAGAGGCTCGTGCCGGGTATCAATGCCAAACGGGTGCCTGCCGTAGAAATAATGTTATCCACGCCTTACGTCCGGGATCTGGTGCAGAAAGGGGATATAGATGGCCTTCATGCCGCTATGGAAAGGGGGGAAGGAGAAGGCATGCAGTCCTTCGATCAGTCTCTGCTGAAACTGTATCACGAAGCGCGTATCAGTCAGGAAACGGCGCTGGATTTTGCGGATTCACGCAATAATCTGAGTATTAAAATGCGTCTGGAAGAGGGGGCTCCTCCGGTGCTTTCAGATATGCAGTTGAGTGAGGGCGACGGCTGAAGTGCCGTCACCCATCAGCAAAAGTCTCAGACCTCTGACTCACGACGAGCACGGGCTCTGATGCCAACAAAGCCGACAATGGCAGTGCCCAGCATCCAGACGGCGGCAGGCAGTGGCACTGGCGCAACGGTAGCGCGCACAAACATGTCGTCATAGTCGGTATCGCCATAACCGTCACCAAACATCAGGATGGCGGAGGTGTCTGACTCCTGGAAAATTCCCAGCCACAGACCGGGACCGGATGTGCCCACCGCGTTGGTGTAGGAGCCGGGGCCCTTGTTGCGGTACTTCCCATCAGTCGAGAAGGTGAAATCCAGCGCACCCATGCCCTGAACTTCTTCATAAGTACTGCCCTTGGCCGTATTCTTGTTGGAAAAGAAGTTGGTCGCCGTGGAAGTGGAGCTCCAGTTGTGGTTGCCCGCTTCCTTACCCAGATACTCGAAAGTCACTTTCGAGTTGGCAGTCAGGAAGATGCCTTCACCAGAAGCGGCATCGCTGGCCGAAAACTTCATAAAGGCGTTGCCTTTGTTCGGTGACAGAGAGCCGTTAAAGTCAGTCCAGTTGTGGGGCAGCGTGCCGGCTGTTCCCCCAACCAGGTTAAAAGTTGCTGCATTGGCACTTAAGGCCGAGCAGGTCAGAATCAGTGTCGCGAGTGTTTTCATTGTGAGTATCCTATTCCCTGTTTGAGGTGGGTGAACTCCGTATGCCCATTATTATGATGTTTGCGCAGCTCGGCTGCTTTTTAGCAGATTCCCTGCCTGAAGCGGATAATGATAGGGAAAACAAAAAGATGATGTACTTCCAGATTGGGGAAGCATGGCCGGAGATGCCACCGGCTGTAAAAAAATCTGACGGGAATCCGGGACAGTGTAAAGGCGGTGTTATGGCGTTCTGTGGGAGAGGAAGCTGCATCGGCGATTCAGAGCTTCAATGGCGACCCAGAGGCACCCTGCCACAACCCCGTAACTATGGCTGAGCGCATATACCGGGATCGAAACCCAGTTTGACTGGAAGGCGTCACCGGTCAGTTCTAGCGACAGTTTGGCCAGCAGTGCTGTACCCACCAGAATCCGGATCAGGGGCGGGTACCCCCGCTCGAGGCAAAGCCCTATTACTAACAGGCCGTGCAGCACAGCGGAGAACCCAACGTATCGGGATAGCTCGGGAGAAAGCCACCACAGTTGCGCACTGACAAGTACAGCAAGATTTAAACTGCACAAGAGCAGGCGTCTGGGGCTGAAAACCGGAAAAAGCCATGTGATGAGTCCAAGGGCCAACGCGTTCATCGACAGGTGGAGCCAGTCAGCGTGAACCCAGTGTGCTGTGACCAGGCGCCACAACTGGCCCTGTTCCAGCGCCTCGCGCTCGTATGCGAACAGGTCGGGGATGCATTGAAAAAAAGCCGTGACACAGATAAAAGCGGCAAAACAAGTTAAGGCCAGAATCCCTTGGTCTGGCCTTCGCTTCGTTTCCCGTTTGTGGCTGCCGGAAAAACTGTGACAGGCGCCGGGCGGGGTCACATGCGGTAGAGCAGTTCGAGGGACACCGATTCCAGTTTCGAGTCATCCACCGGGTAGTAGTTCCAGCCGATGCCGACATCCAGCGCTGAGCTGAGGGATCGGGTCAGCTGGACCCCCAGAAAGGGGTCGGTGCCGGATTCACTGAAATCACGCGAAGCAGAGCCGCCATCCAGATCAATATCTGAAGACCAGAAGAAGGCGCCAGCCCTGACTTTGCCTCCCCAGTTTTCAGACAGGGGGAAGCGGGCGCTGGCGGCCGCAGTGACCCCACTGGCTGACTGTGCTTTGACATCTTCGACATCCCTGAGAAAGGTTTCAATATCGGCCGCGAATCCTTCGAAACGAACTTCCGCATCCCCCAGGTCAACATAACCCAGCTCAGCTGCAATACCGGGCAGGAACTCATACCCGGCGAATACACTCCAGCCCATGCGATGCTTGTCTTGGCTGGTCGCCTCGGCATCAAGGCCGAGATTATCGATCTGGGCATTCAGCTGATCCCCGGATTCATCGCCTTCGACCAGCAGCAGTTGGGCGCCGAAGATCCAAGTGGGTTCGAATGGGGTCTCAGCCCGCGAAAAAAATGTGGTAAACACAATGACCAGACCCAGGAGGCAGCGCCCGGCCTTGGCAGCCAGTCTGCGCCTGCGCAGCAGCATCAGGGGGGCAAGCAGCAGCAGGAAAATGCCGGAGGTGCTGCCAGAGCCGCTGGTCGATTTGGCGCTCACGGCAGACAGGGATCCAACACCGCCCGGATCTACGACCCGGCCATTGGCTTCGCCGTCAGCATCGTTCGGGCCACCATCCTGCAGGGTCAATTGTACGCACCAGTAACCTGGTACCAACCCGTCTTCATAAGCGCCATCACCCGGGGGCGGGCAGAAGCCTTCCGCGCCCGGTGCGGACATCAGTGAATCTTCGCTGGTTTCCTCGAAGTTCCGCCACTCTCCGTTCAGAAGCTTCCTGTAGACCGGGCGCTCAGGAATGGGGGCAAACTGGGCCAGTACGATCTGGACGCTCTGCCCGCTGACCGGGATATCAGCAATTTCAAAGTCAAAGTAGC
>JAUIAZ010000212.1 GCA_030427465.1 Gammaproteobacteria bacterium
CATTCGTATCTGGACTACATGAGCCCGAACGATTTCGAGCGGCAACTAATGGAGCAGAGAAAAGCGGCTTAACTGGGGTGTAACAATAGGCTTGACCACGTCAGTTCTTTATGTTGGGCGTTCTGCGGCTCTTGGAGGTCAGCGAATCAACGCCGCCATCCTGAACCAACTCCTGATAGCGATAAAACGTGTCCCGTGAAACGCCCATCACCTTGCAGGCTTTCGATACGTTTCCGAGCTCTTCCGCCAGATTCAGCAGATCGGCCTTGTGTTTGATTATGGGATTGGTAGTATTAAGTATGAGAGTTACCTATTTCGTTTTGATTGAAGATTCGACACCTTTATCAAAACGGGTAACTCTCATCTTTTCAAGAAGATGTGTCAGGTCAGGTCGAGACTAATTCACTTGAAGGAATGGCTACTTGCCCGAATTATTTGGGCAAACGTAACCAAAGTTGGCTAGGTTGATTCCGATTAACTCAGCGGCAACTTCATTTGATTTCGCATACTTCTGTTTAACCGCTTTTTCTATAGCGACTTTGTGATTTCGGCGATCCTTTTTGAAGAGGCTTAACCTGTTGCTAAAGCGTGTCAGTTTGGCAAATATCCTATAGAGATGCATTTCAATTCGGCTTCTGTCTCGGTCGAGTATTCCGCAAAGGGAAGTTTGGGTTTTAAATAGAAATTTATGCCCATAGCGAAGAATAATGATTGACAGTATCGACTGACCAATATTTACAGATTGACTTAGTGACCCTTTTGGGTCAGGCTCGCTCTGATCTATTTTGTTTGCATCAGTGAATTTCTGAAGTCGTGAGTAGAAATTTGAACCGTCCTTACGGATCATCTCCCACGGTAAAATACATACATTCTCTCTGCCAAAAATCTTATACAACGCTGATGCTAGCAAAGCATAGTTCAGATAATCTTCTCTTATCGGCGGGAATCTTACATTAGCCATTTTCTTGGGGTATAGGAACTCGTTTAAAGAAACAGCTCCTCCGTCAGTAATCATTTGTTTCCAGGCTGAGTATATCCATGATCGTTGTTCTCTAACCACCAGAACAATTTTTATATCGATGTCCAAGGCTGCAATGCGATTCCATATGCTAAGCCTGTCGTATCCCCCACTAAGTGGGTATCCAGACAGTCGTTCATGAGAAAATACAGCTGTTAGATTCGAGGCGGTTGCAGCCTCGGCAAATTCCTTAACTCTTTTACTTTCATTGTCATTGAGTTCTTCAATGGAGCTCTTGTCGACGAAAAGCTTTATAACTTCCTTTCTGGGAAAGGGTTTGAATCCGTTTTCTTCGATGAAAAAGTTTTTTTGCAGCGCCGAAGTTCCCGTCTTGTGCAGCCCGATGTGAAACACTGCCGTTGGACGACGATTCTGGTCTACTGTTTCCATTCTGGCAATTACCTTTTCCCTTTTCACAGCAATGTAGTTTTGCCTAGTCTGGGTGGTGGTGTCAATTGTCAGTCGGCTTAGACCATGCTGGCGAGGTTTTATGGTCTGCAGAAGCGCGTGACGTTCTTTAGATACCGGGGCCAGACAGCTTAGCGGCACCTGTTGATTTGCGCGTTTAAGACTGATTGGCTGAAACTCGCTGATTCTTTCCCAGTCCAGTGATGTGAGAAGGCTCTGCGCAGGAACGCGCGTTAGCCTTCTCAAGCCATGGAACGGTTTTGAGCTACCAGATCTTTTTTGTTAGCAAACCTGTCATTTGGCTCTCATTTCCGGTTGTATCTACAGTAGAGATTCGGAAATAGTGTGTGCCTTTCGGGAGGTCATTCAAAGTCAGGTCCCTTTTCCAAAACACCGTTTCATAAACGCGATTTATTGTTCCGCTCCCATTGGTGTGATAGATCCGATAAGAGTCGATCTCATCCCAGTTGAGTTTATCTCCATTTTCGCGCTCTACGGGCTTGTCCCAGCTCAGGATGGCCTTGCCACTGCCTCCCAAACTGCCGGTGTCGGTAGATGGTTTTGGCTCGGTAGTGCTGCTGCCACCACTACTGCCACTGACCTTGACCTCAAATTGTCTTGAAAAATTTTTACCGGTGCTGTTGGAGGCGACCACCTGATAGAGTCCTGCATCGGAAGAATCAACACTTTTGATACTTAGCGTTGAACCGGTCTTGCCTAGGTAGTTACCGTCCTTCCGCCAACTGTATTTGATCGTTCCGGAGCCCGATGCTGAGGCGCTCAAGGTTAGAGTGCCGCCAGCGCTTATTGTTGTGTCGCTGGGAAGCGAATTCCACTTGATGTCCGAGGCAAGTGCCTGCTGGCTCAAGAAGGTGATGAAGAGCAGAGCGAGGGTGCAGGCCGCTCCTGAGGCATGTTTTGCGATCCGATGTGAGATTGCCATGGGGTCTTTCCATTTCTTGCTGTGAGGTAAAGGTCTCGTTTGAGCGAGCAAGAATTGATTAGCAATACTTGGGCCACAAAATAAAAGCTTTTTAAAACAAAAGGTTGCGTTGGTTTCGTATTAAAGGCCAAAGATTTGTAGGCAGAAACCGCGATATTCGGGCCGGTTAGCCCGAATTCTGTCTGTAAATGGAGACGTTTTTCGGAATCAGGCGGCACCGCTGCCCTTCAATACGGCCGGAATGGTCAAAGCGAGGATCTTGATGTCGAGCCAGAGAGACCAGCTGTCAATGTACTGAAGGTCCAGCTCCAGCCACTTTTCAAAAGGCAGATCGCTACGTCCCGAGATCTGCCAGATGCAGGTGATGCCGGGACGGACACTGAACCGCTTCCGCTGAACGCCCTTCTCGAACAGATCAACGTCGCGGATAGACATCGGGCGGGGACCGATCAGGCTCATGTGCCCGCGCAGTACGTTCAGAAGCTGGGGGATTTCGTCGAGGCTGGTCTTCCTCAGAAAGCGTCCGACCCGAGTGACCCTGGGATCGTGCTTCATCTTGAATATCGGGCCTTCTGCCTCGTTAAGATGCTCGATTTCCTTGATCTTGGCCTCGGCGTCGACGCACATGGTGCGGAACTTGATCATGGGGAATCGTCGCTTGTGAAAGCCAACACGCTGCTGAATGAAGAATACCGGACCGCCGTCATCCAGTTTGATGGCCAGCGCCGTGAAGAGCATGACGGGGGCGATGATCGGCATGGCAAGCAAGGTGACGACAATGTCGAAGAGCCGCTTGACCACGAGTTTTCCGGTGTCCAGAGCGACCGGTTCAAAGCGTAGCACGGGAATTTGACCCAGATTGGTCAGCGAAATCCGTGAGGCGTTGAGGTCATAAAGGTCGCTCATGATCAGAAACTGAACCCCTTCCTCTTCGCAGGCTGTCGCGATCATGGCGACATCGTTCATCATGCTCCGGGGCAGGGCGAGTATGACCTCTTCGACTACATGATCTTCAAGAACGGTAGAAATATCATTGACTGTTCCAAGAACCGGTGCACCGTTGACCTCGTGGCCGACTTTTGAAGAGTCGGTATCCAGGTAGCCTATTACGGTAACTCCCCATTCCAGTTGGTTGTGGATCTCCTTGGTCAGTCTCTTGGCTCGCTCCCCGGTTCCAATGATGAGCACCTTCAGGTAGTTAGACTCTTTTTCGACACTCTTCTTGAAGTACCACCACACGAGAAACTGCCGGTTAGCCACCAGAGTCACAAACAGCAAGAGAAAATAACCCCCCAGTAGCCCCCGGCTGGCATAATCGAGATTCAGGGCAAAAACGATGAGCAGGGCCGTTGATAGAGCAACCAGCAGCGCCTTCGCAGTTAAAAACGCAAAGCTGGCGGTTTTCTGTGGTTTGAAGCGCTCGTAAGCGGCAAAAGCATTCATGGAAAGTATAACGGCAGGAAGGATTATCACCAGCAGATGGCTGTTCTGCAGGGCGATGTCCACTTTACCGGTGATGCCAGCATAGACATGGGCCGAAATTGCATAGGCCAGAATGGTCAGACAGGCATCGAGAATAATCAGGAGGCGCCGTAGCAGATGGGTTTTGGAATCGGTCATGTCGGTTCGCTTGTGTCCTGGGGCAACGAGTCGCTTGCTGGCAACAGAATTGAAGGAAACATTCGTGATCCTGAGGTGTCTTCTACAGAAACCTGAAAGATGCCTGAGCCATTGCGAGCAAATCCATGAGTTTGCTTTAAGTCGAAGAAGTTTAGCAGATGCAGCGCAGCTCTAGTAGCACTGCAATTGTCGAAAATTTTAACACTCTTGCTCAAAATATCACCTTTTTAGGCGCAGCCAAAGATTATGGTTCACTGAAAAGATTAATAAATCAAGAATTTGGCCTGATTCTGGCTTAAACGCGTGAAGGATAGTCAGGTCTTCGCCATCTGCTGTGGTGTGACCCTTCAAATGAAAAGGATATTGTCTTGCTAGTTTCAGTCAGTGGATTCAGTTCAGGTTTTGTATTAGCAGGTGCTCCCCGAGCGCGGGAGGACCTTACCATGATGCCAGCTCTCAAGTTACCCTTTACCTGGGCCTTCGTCATGCTTCTGTTCTTTATGGTGGCAACGGGCGCTGAGGCAGCTTTTGAGCAGGGCACGGGTGGGGACAGCCTGGTGGTGATGGAAGCGGAGAACTACGGCTTCCGCAACGTGGCACACGACGGCTTTCAGTGGGAAGCGGATTTCCAGAGCGGCTTTGTCGGTGCCGGTGCGATGAAGATTGATGATGCCGCATCGGTAGCTTATCCCACCGGCTATGAAACCGATGGCGCACGGATGGACTATCCCATCAACTTCAACCAGACCGGGACCCACTATGTCTGGCTGCGTATGTACGCTAAAAATGGCATGTCGGATACCCTGCATATCGGCCTGAATGGTGTGGCGGTGAGCACCGGGACCAAAGTGCGTGCGTTGGAGCGAGGCGTCTGGATCTGGTCGCGGACGCGACTGAACACGCCGGATGATGCGACCGTGTTTATTCCCAGTGCTGGCGAACACACGCTCAACGTGTGGATGCGTGAGTCGGGCATGGTGGTTGATCGTATTGTGGTGACGCCCTCGGCGAGCTATACCCCTACGGGAGACGGTCCGGTAGAAAGCAGTCAGACCGACGGCACGCCTGCGGTTGCCAGCCCAACGGTCAGTCCGAATGGTGGCAATTTCCTGAGCACCACCGCGGTGACACTGGATACCGAAACGGCGGGTGCCACTCTTTATTATACCCTGGATGGCTCAGTGCCTACGGCGGCTTCCACCCAATACGCCGGACCTTTTGATATTTCAGCCTCGGCAACCCTGCGCGTTATCGGCGTGCTTTCCGGTTACAATGATAGTGCAGTGACCTCGGCGGATTTCAATATCGGCAATCAGGCGCCGGTCCTGGCGGCGATTGGCGATCGCCAGGTCGTGGCTGGCAACACCCTGAACTTCGATATCAGCGCCAGCGATGCCGACAACGGCCCGGCGCTGCTCTCCGCTTCGAACCTCCCCAGCGGTGCCAGCTTCCTGGACAACGCCGATGGGACGGGTAGTTTCAGCTGGCCGGTATCTGCAGGGTTCACCGGCAGTGTTAACGTGACCTTTACCGCCACCGATGCGCTGGACAGTGGACTGACGGACGCTGAAACCATCAGCATCACGGTCAATGCGCCGTCTTCGGGCGGGGCCTTCCAGCAGGGCACAGGCGGGGACAGCCTGGTGGTGATGGAAGCGGAGAACTACGGCTTCCGCAACGTGGCCCATGATGGTTTCCAGTGGGAGCCTAGTTTTCGAAGTGGCTATGTTGGCGTCAGCGCCATGGAGATTGATGATGCCGCATCGGTAGCTTATCCCACCGGCTACGAAACCGATGGCGCACGGATGGACTATCCCATCAACTTCAACCAGACCGGGACCCACTATGTCTGGCTGCGTATGTACGCTAAAAATGGCATGTCGGATACCCTGCATATCGGCCTGAATGGTGTGGCGGTGAGCACCGGGACCAAAGTGCGTGCGTTGGAGCGAGGCGTCTGGATCTGGTCGCGGACGCGACTGAACACGCCGGATGATGCGACCGTGTTTATTCCCAGTGCTGGCGAACACACGCTCAACGTGTGGATGCGTGAGTCGGGCATGGTGGTTGATCGTATTGTGGTGACGCCCTCGGCGAGCTATACCCCTACGGGAGACGGTCCGGTAGAAAGCAGTCAGACCGACGGCACGCCTGCGGTTGCCAGCCCAACGGTCAGTCCGAATGGTGGCAATTTCCTGAGCACCACCGCGGTGACACTGGATACCGAAACGGCGGG
>JAUIAZ010000213.1 GCA_030427465.1 Gammaproteobacteria bacterium
GTACGACCGTAGAGAGCCGCCGGACCATCCACTTCGCCGTGACGCAACAAATCAATCCAGTATTTTTCCGGCCGACCGGCCGCTTCAGCATTCTCTTCAGGAACGCTTTGCGTGGTTTCTGTCATGTGAATTCCTGTCAGCTCAACCCGCCAGCATGGCCAGGCAAAGCCCTAATATCGTGATTTCGGCGATCTGTTGGGCCGCGCCCAGCAAATCGCCCGTGTATCCGCCGAGCGCTTTCCGATAAAAGCGCATCAGCCCTAAAACCAGCAGGCCCCCACAGCAGGCGATTAGCAACAGTGTGGCGGGCCAGAAAATCAGTGGCAGCAGCGCAATGCCCAGACAGATGGCGATGTCGTTGGGGTCACTGCGTGTCACCAGGGGTTTGCTCTTGCTCTCTTCATCCATCCGGCAATAGGGCAAACCCAGCATCAGGGACGTCGACAAGGCTCGTGAAGCCGCGGCGGCTGTCAGCAAGGCCAGCGGGGCGGCATCACCCAGAGCAGTCAGCAACTGCCAGCGGAAAAGCAGGCTCATCACCAGCGCCGCGCTGCCATAAGTCCCGATGCGGCTGTCCTTCATGATAGCGAGTTTGCGCTCACGTTCAAAAGCACCGCCGAGCCCATCGGCGGTATCCGCCAGACCATCCTCGTGGAAGGCCCCGGTCAACAGGAGACTGGCAGCCAGTACCACCAGCGATGTCACAGAGGCCCCGAACACCGGTTCAGTAAGCAGCCACAGTCCGGCCAGCAGGCCACCAAGCAGCCAACCCACCAGGCTGAAGTAACGGCAGCAGCGGTTGAGTGCCTCGGGTGAATAATGCGTGTCTGCAGGTACCGGAATTCTGGTGAGAAAACCAAGTGCCAGCAGGAACAGATGCCACTGTTGTCGCATCAGAGCTCGATGCCGAGGTCGGAAAAACTCGCCATGTCATTGTAGAACGCAGCCGCCGCCCGCAGCAGGGGCAAGGCCAAAACCGCACCACTGCCCTCCCCCAGACGCATGTCCAGGGTCAGCAAGGGGCGTGCTTCCATGTGCTGCAGCAGCAGGGCGTGGCCCTGTTCCGCAGACTGGTGGGCAAAGACCATATAGTAACGGGCTTCCGGATGCAGCCGTTCCGCAAAAATCGCAGCCACCGTTGCTATAAACCCATCAATCACGACCAGCACGCCGGCTTCAGCCGCGCCGAGGATGGCACCGGTCATCTGTACGATCTCGAACCCCCCGAATTCCGCCAGCAGATCCAGCGGATCTTCCGAGCCGGCCCTTAGCATGGCTTTTTCCAGCAGAGCCTGTTTCAGGGCCAGGCGTTCCTCACTGATGCCGCTGCCACGTCCGACGCAGTCTTTCGGCGGCAATTGCAGCAAGGCCGCCATAAGCGCCGAAGCCGCACTGGTATTCCCAATCCCCATTTCCCCCACAGCCAGCAGGTTGGCACCCTGGCGCACATGATGCTGGGCCCGCTCACTGCCCCAGCCGAGACAGTCATCAACCTGTTGGGCACTCATGGCAGCTTCATGCGCCAGGTTTGCGGTACCCGCACCGGCACGCCGCTCGATCAGACCTTCCGGTCTCGGATGAACAGGTGCCAGCAAACCGGAGTCAATGACTTCCATCCTCATGTCCACCGAACGGGCAAAGCAGTTCACCGCCGCCTGACCGTTGAGAAAGGCCCTGACCATCAGGGTACTGACTTCCGGCCCCACCAGGCTGACACCTTCTTCCGCAATACCGTGATCGCCTGCAAACAGCAGGAGCGTCGGCCGTGTGATGCTGAGGGAGGGGCTTTGCTGGACCAGCGCCATCTGAGCCGCAAGTTCCTCAAGTTGACCCAGTGCTCCTGGTGGCTTGATCAGGCTGGCGATACGGGCCTGTATCTCGGGCAGTGTCTTAAGGTCCGGGCGCTTGATTGTCCAGCTCATAGTGTCTCCTTTGCAAAACCGACGGCATCATAGCACTGCCTTCCGCCCTTGGGTTAGACTCCCCCTCAAGTTTGTCACGCGGTGAACGCATGCCTGCTCACGGCATAATCCTATTCATTCTGATTTCCCTGACCAGTCTGCCGGCCGCGGCGGAACGCTGGGTCTCTGTCAATCAGTGTACCGACCGGATGATGGCCTATCTCGCACCCGAGCATCTGGTTTCGGTGACCTGGCTCAGTCATGACGGTGAGGCACTGGCCGTTCAGCCCCTGCTGGCGGCGCGCCCGGCCAACCATGCACGCATCGAAGAGATTCTGGGGTACCGGCCACACGGAGTCATCGGCGGTGAATATGGTGCACCCGGTCTCGGCCCCCTGTTGGCGCGTTTCGAGATTCCCTTTCATCGACTGCCACAGGCACAGAGCCCTGCAGAAAATTTTGCCGGGTGGCGTCAGTTAGGGGCCTGGCTGGATAGGAGCGCAGAGGCGGAAGCCATCATTCAGCGGATTGACGCGGGTCTGCAACAGGCGAGAAGCGATCTGGGCGGGGCAGCCACACGAGTTCTGTGGCTGAACCCCGGAGGCTGGGTGGCCGGCTCGGGCATGATGCAGGACAGTTTGCTGGAAGCGCTGGGTCTGACCAACGTGGCCGCCGAACAAGGCCTGCGGGGCTGGCAACGCATCAGCCTGGAAGCCCTGCTGAACTGGGCACCTGAGCGAGTGCTGGTGAGTCGTCAGGACGATCAGGGCTTCAGCCATGCGGCACACTGGCTCGCCCACCCGGCCATCGCGGCATTGGCAGAGCAAGGCCGGTACGTGGCCGTAGACAGCAGCGCCACGGATTGCCTGACACCGGATCTGATACCGGCCCTGCAGCAGCTGGTTAAGGCCTGGTATTCGACATGAACCGCCAGCGCAGACCCGATACCCTGTTGAACCTGAGCCTGGCTGCACTGCTGGCAGCCTTGCTGGCCGCCTCACTGTGTGCGGGTCCCGGCGGCTTCCACTGGCTCAACGGCGAACACTGGGAATCACAACTGATCCTCTGGGAGCTGCGCCTGCCACGCAGTCTGCTGGCCATTCTGACCGGTGCGGCACTGGGCCTCGCGGGTGCCGCCCTGCAGGGCTGGCTGCGCAACCCCCTGGCAGACCCTGGCGTACTGGGCATTTCTTCAAGTGCCGCCCTGTTTGCCGTGCTGTGTCTGTACTGGGGCGGCCAATCGCTGTTCTGGCTCAGTCCGCTGGCCGGTATGCTCGGTGCCATTACCGGTTTCCTGACCTTGCTGGCACTGGCAGGCAGTCGCCAGGATATTCTGGTTATCCTGCTCGCCGGTACCGCCATCAATGCTTTTGCTGCGGCTTTTACCGCGCTGCTGCTGAACCTGGCCCCGAACCCTTTTGCCATGCAGGACATGCTGTTCTGGCTGATGGGCTCCTTTGAAAACCGCAGCTGGACACAGGTGTGGTGGGCACTGCCCCCGGCCCTGATCGGCATGGGCCTGCTCTTCAGAACCGGTCGCTCTCTGGATCTGCTCAGCCTCGGCGGAGAAACGGCCCAAAGCCTGGGTGTCAACCCGCGGCAATTGTTCTGGCTGGTCTCACTCGGAAGCGCCCTGGCTGTCGGGGCCTGCGTTTCCGTGGCAGGAGCTATCGGGTTTATCGGCCTGTTGGTCCCGCACCTGCTACGCCCCTGGGTGGACTGGGAACCCCGCCGCCTGCTGCTGCCCTCAACACTGGGAGGCGCTTGCCTGTTACTGCTGGCGGATACCGGGGTACGTATGCTACCACCGGGACAGGAGCTGCGCGTGGGGGTTCTCACGGCTCTGGTTGGCGGCCCCTTCTTCCTCTTCCTGCTGATTCACCTGCGTCGCCGGGGGGAACTGGTATGAGTCTGAAGTTACAACAGCTGGCCTTCCGGCAAGGTCGTTTTGTGCCTCCTCACCCTCTCACTGCCACAGTAGAACCCGGCCAGTTGGTAGCGGTTCTCGGTGCCAATGGCTGCGGCAAATCCACTCTGCTCAAAGGGCTGGCAGGTTTGCTGCCCCCCGCACAGGGCAATGCAGAGTGCTTTGGCAAAGCCTGGTTCGATCTCGACAGCACCGAGCGGGTTCAGGACATGGCCTATCTGCCTCAGCAGGCGGAATGCCATTGGCCGCTATTAAGCGAACGGGTGGTGGCTCTGGGGATCACAGCACAATCGGGTGCCAACGGGGGACGCAAGGCCTCCCCGGAGGCCTCAGCCGCTGCCGCCACCAGGCAAACCCGCATCCGTGAGGCTCTGTCACTCTGCGATGCCCTGCATCTCTGCGGCAGACCCTTCAACCAGCTCTCCGGTGGCGAGCAGCGCCGTATCCTGATGGCGCGGGCTCTGGCCATGCGCCCACGCCTGCTGCTGGCCGATGAGGCGCTGAACGGGCTGGACCCTTTACACCAGATCCAGCTGATGCAAACCCTGTCAGACTGGGCCCGACCGGGTAACATCGGCCTTATGGTACTGCACGACATCAACCTCGCCCTGCGCTTCTGTGGCAGTGCCATTCTGTTCCGGCAGGATGGCGTCAGCTTCGGACCCACAGCCGGGCTTCTCTCTGATGATGGGCTGGCGGCAGCTTTCCAGATTCAGGCGCAGCGGGTTTCTGTCGATGGCCAGACCTATCTGCTGCACTGGGAAGAGCGGCAATGAACGATGCCTCGGACGGGACAGGCCTTCCCCTGCCAGAGGCCATACTCCGGGCTGAGCTGGAAGAGGCCACCCGCGAACACTTTCAGATGTGCCGGGAACGGGTACCCGCACTGTATGCGGAACACTTTGCCAGTCTCAGGGGCGTCGCCCGCCGTCATCTGCGTTGCTGGCTCGATCTGCCTCACGATCTGCTGAGCATTCCCCGCATGATCTGGGGCTGGGTGCGTCCCGGCAAACGCAAGCCGGCACCGCTGAGCCGCAAGGAGCTGGAAGTGCTTCAACTGCTGCGCGATGAGTTGCTCGATCTGGATGAATGGATCCATTGCCTTGGCCGCCATACCCGTCAGCTCGGAGAGAAATCCACCTCACCCGATCATGCCAGGGCTCTGCAACAGGCCGCAGAAAATTATTTACGCCAGGAACTCATCCGCATCAGTCTGCCACGAGAGGGTTCCCGCGATCTGGTGGTTTTCGTGCTGATTGGTGTGGCCGGGCAAACCCTCAGTGACAGCATCACCTTTGGCAGCGCCCTGGCACTGGGCACGGCGCTGCTCAGTAGCTGGTACCTGTCTACCCTGCCCTGGTGGCAGCGCTGGTGGGAGAGCTGGATGGGCTTGCCGGACTGGCTGATGGTGGGTGGCGCTACGCTCGGTATTCTCGGCGCTATCGTGATAGCCCCCCTGATCGCCCCCTTCACCGAGTGGCTGGTTCACCGTATGCGCGGCCCACGCTTTCTGGCCCAGTGGATCGACGCCATCGAGAACCAGGCGCTGCGCCCGAAACGGGACGTGGTGGACCGGGCCAGCCCGGTTGCCAGCATGGCCCAGTTGATTCCGGATCTGATCTCGCTGCTGAAGCAGATCAGGTGATACCGGCCGGCCGCCGTTGCACGGAAAACATGTCCTGATAGCCGGCGTAGGTCGAGGTCATGATCACCGGCAACAGCAGTAGCCAGCCGAGCATCATCGGCAGGGTCGCCAACAGGCTGAGCACGAAACCGATCACGAGATACAGCAAGAAGGCCGGCAGGTTCTTGAAACAGGCGCTCAGGCTCGCCTTGAACGCGGAAAACGGCGAGACATCATGCAGCACCACCAAAGCGGGTGAGAACCACTGTCCCATCATGATCGGTACCATCAGGAACACCAGAATGGCCAGATTGGCCCCCAGCGCTCCCATCAGCAGTTCCGGGTCTTCCATGTTTTCAAAATCTGCCCCGGTCTGCGAAACGATCATTGCCACCAGCAAGAGGCTCAGGGCAAACCAGCAACCGAGAATAATCAGGCCCAGTTGCAAGAGCGGCCCGAGCTTGGTCTGAAATCCGGCAAACAGGTCACCGAAGTTCAGCACACCGTTCTGCTGCGCGTTGCGGCAGGCAATCATGAAGCCCCCTCCGAAAACCGGCGCCATGATCGTCGCCAGCAGGGACAGGACCGGAATACTGGAGGCCACCATCATGATCAGCACATAAACCAGCACCATGCCGATCCATGTACCTGGTGCGGCCCTGAACAGGCCCCAGCCATCCTGA
>JAUIAZ010000214.1 GCA_030427465.1 Gammaproteobacteria bacterium
CCCAGAGGCGCCGCAGGAAGCGCAGCACAGAGAGCGGCGATGGCGGCATCAGCAGCCTGAGCGAACTGAAAATAGGCGCGCCGGTGGTTCATCTGGATCATGGTGTGGGGCGTTATCAGGGGCTGACTTCCCTGGAAGTTGATGGCCAGGCGCAAGAGTTCCTGCTCCTGATGTATGCCAATGACAGCAAGCTCTACGTGCCTGTAGCGGCCTTGCACCTGATCTCCCGTTATTCGGGTCAGGACGAAGCTTTGGCACCCCTGCACAAACTCGGGACGGATCGCTGGTCCAAGGCGAAGCGGCAGGCTCTGGAAAAAATCCGGGATACCGCCGCAGAACTTCTGGACGTTTATGCCAAGCGGGATGCCAGTTCTGGTCTCGTATGCCGGGCACCAGATGAAAACTACCGGGCTTTTGCCGCTGCTTTCCCGTTCGAGGAAACTCCTGATCAGCAGCAAGCCATCGACTCGGTGATTTCAGATATGACCCGCCCCAAACCCATGGACCGCCTGGTTTGCGGCGATGTCGGCTTCGGCAAGACGGAAGTTGCGATGCGAGCGGCTTTCCTGGCGGTCAACAGTGGCTATCAGGTCGCTGTGCTGGTGCCGACTACCCTGCTGGCACAACAGCACTACCAGAGCTTTCGGGATCGCTTTGCAGACACCGCCATCAACATTGAACTGGTTTCGCGCTTCAGAAGTGCCGGGGATATAGAAAAAATCGGCCAGAAACTGAAAGACGGCAAAATTGACATTCTGGTGGGCACCCACAAACTGCTACAGAAAGAGCTGGCTTTCAGTCAGTTGGGCCTGCTCATCATAGATGAAGAACATCGCTTTGGTGTGCAGCAAAAAGAGAAGATGAAGGCTCTGCGCGCCAACGTGGACATTCTTACGCTGACGGCCACGCCCATACCCCGAACCCTGAATCTGGCCATGCAGGGTGTCCGTGACCTCTCCATCATTGCCACCCCGCCGGCGCGCCGGTTGTCGGTCAAAACCTTTGTAAGGGAGGAAAACCCCAATCTCATTGAGGAAGCCCTGTTACGGGAAATCCTCCGGGGCGGTCAGGTATTCTTCCTGCACAATGAAGTGAAGAGTATCGAAAAGCGGGCACTGGAGATTGGCGAGCGGGTACCAGATGCCCGGATCGGCGTTGCGCACGGACAGATGCGTGAGCGCGAGCTCGAACAGGTGATGTCCGATTTTTACCACAAACGGTTCAATGTTCTGGTCTGTACAACCATCATTGAAACCGGCATCGACATCCCCTCCGCCAACACCATTGTCATCGAACGCGCAGACAAATTCGGCCTGGCACAGTTACACCAGCTGCGAGGCCGTGTCGGACGTTCACACCACCAGGCTTATGCCTATTTGCTGACCCCGCCCCCCAAAGCCCTGACTGAAGATGCGCGCAAGCGTCTGGAGGCCATTGCCGAAGCGCAGGATCTGGGCGCAGGTTTCACCCTGGCGACCCACGACCTGGAAATACGCGGTGCGGGCGAATTGCTGGGCGAAGAGCAGAGCGGGCATATCCAGAGTGTGGGTTTTTCGCTTTACATGCAGTTGCTGGAAGAAGCGGTTGAAACCGTCAGAAAAGGCGGAAAAATTGACCTGGACGCCCCCCTCCAGACCGGGGTTGAGGTCAATCTTCGGGTTCCGGCACTGATTCCCGAGGACTACCTGCCTGATGTTCACGGGCGTCTGGTGCTGTACAAACGAATGGCGGCTGCAAAGAAAACGGAACAGCTGGAAGACTTGCAGGTGGAGATGATCGACCGTTTTGGGCTCTTACCAGAGGCCGTCAAGAATCTGTTCCGTCTCACCCGGGTGAAACAGAGCGCGGAGACACTGGGCATAGACCGCATCGATTTTGGCAAGTCCGGAGGCTATCTGGAGTTTGCAGCCAACACACGGGTAGAACCCATGACCCTGGTCAAACTCATACAGACCGAACCCCAGCGCTATAAACTGGAGGGCACACGCCTCAAGGTCAGCCAGCCACTGGACGAGAATGAAAAACGGCTTGCGTTTGTTGAAGGCCTGATGGACCACCTTCTCAAGGCAAGCCCCGACCGCTAAACTGGTCTGGCAATCTCAAGGAACGCACTATGACCCGCCCTGCCCGCTTCAGCCTTTCATGGATACTGGCCGGCCTGATCAGCCCCCTGGCCCCACAGGTATTTGCCAGCGATGAACCCAGCCAATATCAGCTGGATCTCATTGTTTTCAAACAGCTTTACCCCCAAAGCGATGAACTGTTCGACGCATCGGAGGGGCCGGTCCCCCCCAAACAAGCCATTCTGATCGGTAGTGGTTTTTCACGCAGTGTGGAGACGCTTCTGGGAAAGCAGCCTTTAATGCCGGCTGGCGGCAACACCCTGGATGAGATCGAACGTAAGCTCCGGTCCAGCCGGGGATACCGGCCATTGTGGTCGGGATCCTGGAAAGTCAGCCTGAATCAGGGGGAGTCGCGCGTCTTCCTGTTCGAACCCGACGCGCCGGTTGATGAGAATCAGACCCTGGTAGGCCACTTTACCGTTGAGCTGAGCCGCTATCTGCATCTGGACACAGATCTTGCCCTTGTCGACTGGCAACCCTATGTGGCCCCCGACTTGTGGGAGCAGGACAGTCCGTTCCTTCCGGAAGTCACCGCATCTGCGGCAGTTACTGAGCCCGAAAGGAGCTGGCTACCCTGGGGAGAAGCCGCCCAGGCAATGGTCGGGGCCGGTTACGAGGTCAAAGATCTTTACCGCATCAACCAGCGCCACAGAACGCCCAGTGGGAAAATCAACTACCAGGACCATCCCTACTTCGGCATCATCTTCCAGTTCACACGGATGACGGCCCCCGAGCCTGTATCCAATGCTGCAACAGGTTCCGAACCTGCCCCATCCCCTGGGCAATAGCCTGCTCAATTTCTGCCATCGTGATTTCCTGGTGGCCGATACCCGCCGCCGGATTTACAACCAGGGCAACACAGGCATAATCCAGCTGTCGCTCACGGGCCAGGCCCGCCTCAGGCATGCCGGTCATACCTACGAGATCACAGCCATCACGTGCCAGTCTCTGCACTTCAGCGACCGTTTCCAGACGCGGACCCTGCGTACACCCATAAACAGCTCGTGGAACCACTGTCAGCCCCATTTGAGAAGCCGCTCCGAGTAGAGACTGGCGCAGGTTTTCACTGTAGGGCCAGCTGAAATCAATGTGTTGCAAGGGCTCTTCCGTCCCATCGAAAAACGTGTGTTCACGATCGCTGGTGTAATCGATAATCTGATCTGGCAATACGATGGTTGTTGAAGGCATGCCCGGATGCACAGCACCAACGGCGTTGACCGCGACGACCTGCGACACGCCTAACCTGGACAGCCCATCGATATTGGCCCGGTAATTCACCCGATGCGGCGCAATGCTGTGCGGGTGGCCATGGCGTGCCAGAAAATAGAAACGCTCGCCGCCCACTTCGTACTCTTCAACAGGCGCAGAAAGCGCTCCGTAAGGGGACTCCGGGTGGTGCTCTCTGATCTTGCTCACACCCGGCATCTGGGTCAGCCCCGTCCCCCCGATGATGGCGAGGCCACTTGCCTGCTTGCTGTTCATTCTGTGACTCCTGAGTTTTACTCTGCGGTTCAGGCCATCAAGGCGTCCCGCAAACGGCCCGCACTCTGTGCAAGTGTGGCATTGTCTGAGCGTGGTTGGCGTCTGAGCCCCTGCCGCCGCTTTTGCTGCTCAGCAGTTGACGCTATTCTTTCTAAACGCCTTTCAACCGCCTCTATGGCTTGCGCTTGCTGATCCGGGCTGTTGCAGAGCATGACCAGATCGCAGCCAGCCTCCAGGGAGGCCTCAACTCTGGCCGCGCCGGGAGCGTCTGAGGCTCCCGCCATCCCCAGGTCATCACTGATGATCGCCCCCTCAAAGGCCATTTCGCCTCGCAGAATCTGCTGCAACCAGACCGGTGAACGGCTGGCGGGCTCGGCATCTATTTCGGGGAAGATAACATGAGCAGGCATCAAACCTTCGAAATGAGCCTCCACAGCCCGCCTGAAAACCCCCAGGTCGTCGAGCTCGAGCGCTTCCCGGGACCGTGGATCACTCGCCATGGCCACATGGGTATCCACCTGCACAAATCCGTGGCCGGGGTAGTGTTTGCCAACTCTCGCCATGCCAGCCGCTTTCATGCCTCTACCATAGGCCAGGGCCCGGCGGCTGACTTCCCCGGCAGACCCGCCAAATGCTCTGTCGCCGATTACGGTGTTGTGACCGTAGTCCACATCCAGCACCGGGGCAAAGCTGAAGTCTATGTCCAGATCGGCCAGCTCCGAGGCCATCAGATAACCGGCGGCTTCACAGGCCCACTCATCTGACATATCCAGTTCCTGAGCCAGTACCGACAAGCGGCCGCTGGCCGGCAAACGGGTAAATCCGGAGCGGAATCGCTGAACCCGCCCACCTTCCTGGTCAACGGTCAGCAGAAGTTCCGGACGCAGGCTGCGAATGCTTGCTACCAGGCTCTGAAGCTGGGAGACCGATTCGTAGTTACGCGCAAAAAAAATCACGCCCCCCACTGCCGGGGACAACAACCAGTTCGACTCTGTTTCTGTGAGCGACAGACCTTCCAGGTCAATCAGTAAAGGGCCCAGATTCGATGTTGACCGTACAGCCATTTTGCACCTTATCAAACAGTTCCAGGAGATCACAGTTACGCATACGAACACAGCCGTGTGAGGCGGGTAGCCCCATGGGTTCGGTATCCGGCGTACCGTGAATGTATATGTAGCGGCGCAGGGAATCCACAGACCCACCGCGGTTAAAGCCACTTTCACACCCCGTCAACCACAGGATCCGGCTCAGAATCCAGTCGCGGTCAGGGTACTCACAGGCCAGTTCCGGGTCATACACTTCGCCGGTGGGGCGCCGTCCGACAAACACCGAATTCAGAGGCTGACCTTCCCCGATCTTGATACGGATACGGTGTCTTCCCAGAGGTGTGCAGAAACTGCCGGAACTTTGTCCAGTACCCTTGGCCGCCGTCGATACCGAATAGCTGGCTTGCAGTGTCTGGTTACAGTAAAACCGCAGGGCTTGGTCGGCAATGGAAATGCGGATGTGTTGATCCGTCTTCATCGTATCTGTACTTGGCCGGTCAGGAGGGAAGTGGCCTCGGCCACCATCGGTTATTGTACTTTTCCGCCGTCCACTTTACGGAGTGCAGGCGAGGCATTCAAGTGATCGGCCTGGATACCGGAAGCGAGGAAAGGAACCAGCTGCTTCACGATTTCATCGATTGGCTGACGAACCCCCATCTCTTTTTCAAGTATGTCGCTCAGCGCCTCGGTAGAAGACATGGTAAATGCTGTGGCTCCCAACATGAACTGAATGCGCCAGAAGCGCTCAACCGGCGTCAGTTGTGGCGTGGCCTCCTTCAGCAGACGCATGAACAGCCGAAACTCTTCGCTGTACTGCTGCTCAAGGTATTTGCGCAGATGCCCCTGGCTCTGGGTATAGGCCAGGCCGAGCAGGCGCATGAATATGCTGAGGCCCCTGTGATTTCGACCAGGCACTTCGAGGATGGAAGATGTGATGATGCTCAGCAGCGCTTCCAGGCTGATGTCGTTCTTGTCAGCTGCCGCAGCTTCGAGCTTATCGCGCAGCAGCCTTGTGAACGGGTTGATGAACCGCGCAAAGACCGCCTGGATCAAGGCGTTTTTTGAACCAAAATGGTAATTGACCGCAGCCAGATTGACTCCGGCTTTACTGGTGATCTGACGCAGCGAGGTTTCTGAAAAACCTTTCTCTGCGAACAGCAGCTCGGCTGCATCCAAAATTCTGTCAACGGTATCTGACTGAGCCATCAAGAAACCTAGGCACTCTCTACCAAACGTCTGTTTGAAACATACGTTTGATGGCGGGCTTTGTCAACGCCTTTCCGGCAACGGTTTGTAAATGCCCTTCAAGACTCTGGTTAGGAGTCTGTGTCGGCAAAACCGGCAAAATCGTTCTTGAGACGCGCGGAAATCCCCAGGTATTCACTCTTGACCTGCGTAAAAGCCTTCTGGGCTTCACGCAGGTATTGCAGATAGAAACGAAAAGCTGCGACATTACGAACCCC
>JAUIAZ010000215.1 GCA_030427465.1 Gammaproteobacteria bacterium
GGGTCAATGCCGGCATGTTCCTGCATGCCTACTCAGAACAGGAACTGGCCAGCGTGCTGGCCCACGAACTGGCGCATATCAGCCAGCGCCACTTTGCCCGCCGCCTTGAAGACCAGAACAAGCATCTGGCGCTGAATATGGCCGGCCTGCTGGCCAGCGTCATTATCGCTGCCAGCGGCGGAGGGGATGCGGGGCTTGCTGCGCTGGCCTCCACCCAGGCGCTGTCCCTGCAGAAGCAGCTAAGCTACAGCCGCCAGAATGAGCAGGAAGCGGACCGCATAGGCATTACCACGCTGGCAGCCAGCGGAATGAATGCAGCAGCCATGGTCGAGATGTTCGAGCGCATGATGCAATCCCAGCGCTATAACCGTCAGGTTCCCGAGTATCTGCGGACGCACCCCCTGACCGAGTCCCGGATCAGCGATCTGAGTGAACGGGCCGCCAACCTGCCAGCCGTACCCTACCGGGAGAACATCGACTTCTATTTCATTCAGGCACGGGTCAGAACCTACTATGCCGGCAACCTGGCAGACACGGTGGAACTGTTCCGAACCTGGCAGAAACACAGCTATGAACTGATCCGGAAAGCCGGGCTGTATGGCGAGGTGCTGGCCAGAATCAGCCAGAAACAGGCAGAACTGGCAACCGCGAGCATGGATGAGCTGTGGCGCCAGGCGTCTGACCGCCTGAGTGTCCAGTACCTGCGAGCCGAGTGGCTGAATGGCATGGGCAGGCATGCGGAGGCACGCCGCTTCCTCACGGAAAGCCTGAAACTGTCGCCAGACTACTACCCCCTCAGCCGGCAGCTGGCGAGCACCCTGGTGCTCGAAGGAAATTACGCAGAAGCAGAGCAGCTACTCTGGAAGCTCTCTCGCCAGCAGCCGGAAGATATCGGCTTGTGGTACGAGCTGTCTGAAGTGGCGGGGAAGGCTGGCTCGATTGTGCGCCTGCATCGGGCCCGGGCAGAGTTTTATTACCTGAGGGCCGACCTCGGGAACGCCCAGAGGCAGCTGGAGCAGGCCTTGACCAAGAGTGGTTCGGATTACGTGGAGAAACTGCTGATCCGGAACCGCCTCAACGACATTCGGGGAACCGGCCAGCATTTCAACTTCTGACTATTTCGCGGTGGAAAAATCCAGCATACGCTGCAGCGGAATACGCGCCTTCCCGATCAGGTCTGACTCGATCCTGATTTCCTGATCGCGTCTGATCAGCACATCCCGCAGGTTTTCCAGGCCATTCATGGCCATCCAGGGGCAATGGGCGCAACTGCGGCAGGTAGCGCCGGTTCCAGCGGTAGGGGCTTCCAGCAGGATCTTGTCCGGTGCCGCCTGCTGCATCTTGTAGAAAATGCCGTTATCAGTGGCCACAATCATCCGCTCATTGGGCAGATCACTCGCTGCGGCAATCAGTTGAGAGGTAGAGCCGACGACATCCGCCAGTTCAACGACAGAGGCCGGAGATTCAGGATGCACCAGCACGGCAGCATCCGGATAGAGCTTTTTCAGATCCAGGATACCCTGCGCCTTGAACTCCTCATGCACGATGCAGGAGCCCTGCCAGAGCAGCATATCCGCCCCGGTCGTACGCTGGACGTAATCCCCCAGAAAGCGGTCAGGCGCCCAGATCAGCGAATGACCCTGGGCATGCAGATGCTCGATGACCTTGACGGCAATACTCGAGGTAACCACCCAATCCGCACGGGCCTTGACCGCTGCTGAGGTGTTGGCATACACCACCACCTTGCGCTCGGGGTGCTCGTCACAGAAACGGCTGAACTCCTCTGCCGGGCAACCGATGTCCAGGGAACAGGTAGCTTCCAGCGTTGGCATCAACACCGTTTTTTCAGGATTCAGGATCTTGGCAGTCTCGCCCATGAAGCGGACACCACAGACGATCAGGGTATCGGCATCATGCTGGGTACCGAAGCGCGCCATCTCCAGGCTGTCTGCCACCTTCCCACCGGTTTCTTCCGCCAGGGACTGGATCAGGCTGTCGGTATAGTAATGGGCAACGATAGCCGCGTTGTGCTTTTTGAGCAGGCTTTTGATTTCATCCTTGAGTCGCCGGATCTCATCATCAGAAAGATCATGTGGCATATGCTCTTTGGCAAAGTGCTCCTGAACCAGGATCTGGTCTTCGTGAGGCGGTTTTTCTGTGGCTTTCTGCATATCTTTCCTGAATGAAGCGGTAGGCGGTCAAAGCGTGGCGAGCATTCTACTCTCTACACCGGAAAGGATCAAAACGGGGAGGAAAATGGTGGGTCGTGAAGGATTCGAACCTTCGACCAATTGGTTAAAAGCCAACTGCTCTACCAGCTGAGCTAACGACCCGTAAAGGCGGCTTCATCCCTTGGATGGAGCGAAAAAAATTGGTGGGTCGTGAAGGATTCGAACCTTCGACCAATTGGTTAAAAGCCAACTGCTCTACCAGCTGAGCTAACGACCCAAGCGAGGCCGCCATATTACGGATTCTGAAAAAAAATTCAAGACTACTTGAGTTTTTTTAGGTAATCCTCGGCGAGGCCCGCTGATGAGGAGCCCGGGAAACGCTGAATCGTCTGTTCGAGAAAGGTTTTTGCTTCTTTCGTACTGCCCAGACGATCATAGGTTACACCCAGCTTGTAAAAAGCATCCGGAGCCTTGCGGTGATCCTTGTAGCGGCTCACCACGACGATGAAAGACTGTTTGGCCTGTTCCAGCTTGGGAATCACCAGATAAACCTCACCCAGCCAGTAGTAGGCATTGGGCGTCAGGTCGGATTCCGGATAATCATTGATAAACTGGTGCAGGGCATCCACCGCTTTCTCATATTCCCGGTTGCGGATCAGCTGATAGGCCGCATCATAGGCTTTACGCGCCTCAGCAGTCGCTGGCGCTGCCGCCGTGCCGCTGCTGGTCTCTGCCGGTTCTTCCGCCTGGGCAGCCACTGCGGGAGTCACCGCAGCGGCAGGTGCAGTACCGGCACCCCGCTCTGAAAGCTCCGAAACCCGACGATCCAGGTCAATATACCGATCACGGGCCTGTTTCTTGGTCTGCTGCAGTTCAAACTGCAGCTGCTCGACCTGCCCTCTCAGCTCACTGATTTCCTGACGGCTCTGCTCAAGCATATACAATAACTCTGAGGCAGAGCCGGGGGTGAGATCCGGAGAAGATTGCGCCATCTGGACAACGGGCGTCACGGACTGCGCCAGCACGCTCTGGCACAGCAACCATCCTCCACAGATTCCCAGCAAACGGGTCTTTGTCCCAATTACGCTCATTATCCTCTCCTGACCGCTGACTTATTTATATTCCAGAACAACCCGGCGATTTTTGGACCAGGCTTCTTCATTGTGGCCGTAATCAACCGGGAACTCTTCTCCGAAACTGACGACTTCGATCTGGCTGGTACCGGCACCATTCACCACCAGGAAACGCTCGATGGCCTTGGCACGTCGCTCACCCAGAGCCAGGTTGTATTCCTTGGTACCGCGCTCATCCGCATAGCCGTTCAGAACAATCTGGCTGGCCGGATTGGCTGACAGGAACGCTGCATGGGCCTTGAGCGGCATGTGCGAATCAGGCGGCACGATGGACTGGTCAAACTCGAAGTAGAAAGTCCGGACTTCACGCAGGGTCGCCATTTCGGCATCCCGGGCTTCCTGCTCCGCACGCGCCTGCTGTTCAGCCAGTTCAGACTGACTCAGGCCCTGTGACTGACCGAGACCAGATGTCTCTACGCCACCGTTGCCGGCTTCCGGCTCGGGAACCGCAAACGGCTCCTCACCAGGCTGTGTTTCGGTACTGGAACATGCAGCCAACCCGAGCAGGGCCAGCGCAAAAACAGAGGATTTAAGGACGGTTTTCAACATGAGATTAACCTCTTGCCATAGTGTATGGGTGTTTTAAAAGTGATTTGGAGCCTATTGCTGTCAGCGCCGGATGTAAGGGGACCAGGCAGGTTCCCGGACGTCTCCATCCAGAGCAGGCAAAAAGTAGCGGGAACCCGAGTTCACGCCGATTACAGACAGTATTCCCTGACCGTCCCGTTGTGTCGCGTAAATTATCATACTTCCGTTAGGTGCAACACTGGGTGCTTCATCCATGCCTGTTTTTGTCAGAATCCGGGGAATCCGGTTCTGCAGATTCATTTGCGCCAGGTGGAAGCTTCCGCCCTGCTGATGCACGAAATACAGTTCTTCCCCGTTCAGGCTGTAGCGTGGGCGGGCATTGTATTTCCCTTCAAAAGTCAGTCGTTCCGGCGTTCCTCCGGAAGCTTTCACCCGGTAGATCTGGGGGCTACCACCGCGGTCAGAAGTAAACACCAGCTCAGCGCCATCAGGAGACCAGCTGGGCTCCGTATCAATCGACCAGTGGTTGGTTATACGCTTCAGTGCATTGGTACGCAGATTCTGGACATAGATTTCGGGGTTGCCATCCTTGGACAAGGTCATGGCAAGCTGGCTGCCATCCGGCGACCAGTTGGGCGCACTGTTGATGCCACGGTGGGAAGCCACCTTCTGACGCACACCGCTTTCGACATCCTGCACATAAATGGCGGGCCGTCCGCCCTCAAAGGACACGTACGCCAGTTTGGTTCCACTTGGCGACCACGCGGGTGAGATGATGGGCTGGGGTGAACGGAAGATCACCTGTGAACGCCGGCCATCCGCATCTGCCACTTCCAGAACATAGCGGGGCTTGTTCTTGCGATCCTGCAGGGTGACGTAGGCAATACGGGTTC
This sequence comes from Gammaproteobacteria bacterium, assembly GCA_030427465.1. Classification (GTDB taxonomy): domain Bacteria; phylum Pseudomonadota; class Gammaproteobacteria; order Pseudomonadales; family Oleiphilaceae; genus JADJWY01. The sequence continues at coordinate 4,726 of JAUIAZ010000215.1, forward strand.
CGAAGACTCCCGGAATACCCGTCAGGGATTCATACACCAGATCAGAAATACTGTGGGCAATGTCTCTCAGCTGCGATTCCGTGCCGGCAATCTCCTTGCCGAGCACCCGCTGACGGGACTGCACATCAAAGAGCTCATAGCGTACCCGATAAATGCCAACGCTCCGGGAGACCGCACCCACCAGCAGATAGCGCTGCCCCAGGACGCTCCAGTCACGGAAGATCACCTGCTCACCATCACTGGGCAGACTCAGCATGTTGTCACGCGCGAGGGGCTTGAGGTCGCCCGTTCGCAACAAATTCTCTCCGATGATCGAAGCCACATCCTCGGAAAGACCAGCCCCTGTTTCATTGGCGAAGGGCACCACCGCAATCGGAATGGCAGAGCGGGTACCCTGGGTAATCTCAATGACGAGATCTGCACGGGCCAGCCCGGCAGTCATCAGCAGAACAGCTGTCCATGTAAGAAGGCCACGGTAAGTCAACATAGGGTTCCCTATTGTGGTTTAAAGCGAATAATGATTTGCCGGAAAACCCGGTTAAACAGCGCGCTGTCACTGGGCACGGCATAACGGTCAACAGCATTGGCGGCATTCAGAGCAGAGCGGTCAAACGCGGCATTGCCACTGCTCTCTGAGACTTTGGCTTCAAGCAGGGTCCCGTCAGGCAGCAGGCGTAACTGCAGATCGACCTGCAAGCCGCGGGAATCGCCCGGGGGCTGCAACCAGACAGACTGGATCTGCCGGGTTATCAGGTCCGTATGCTTTTCCTGCAGCGTCAGGGCGCGCGCCTGCGCTTCCGCATTGGCCTGCGCATTCATTTCTGCGAGCAAAGCCTGCTCCATGGCAGCGGCTTTTTGCGCCAACTGCTGCTCTTCGGCTTTCTGCTTCTCCAGACGCCGGCGTTCAACTTCCTCGCGCAGGCGCTGCTCTTCCGCCAGGCGTTTCTCTTCAGCTTTGCGTTTTTCTTCCGCTTTACGCTTTTCCTCTGCCTTGCGCTTTTCCTCTGCCTTGCGTTTTTCTTCTGCCAGGCGCTTCTGCTCTGCCTTACGCTTCTCTTCGGCTTTGCGCTTTTCCTCTTCCTTCTTCTTTTTCAGCGCAATGGCTTCCTGACGGGCTTTTTCCTCAGCCCGCTCGGCAGCCACACGGGCCTCTTCCGCTTTCTTGCGCACTTCTTCCGGATCCGGTTTCGGAGGTTCCGGCGGCTTGGGTGGGGGTTTGGGCGGTTCCGGCGGCTTGGGTTGCGGTGCCGGTTTTTCTACTTCCACCGGCTGGGCCTGCGGTTGCAGCAAGGCCGAATCCACGATCACCGCACGAATACTCGGCGGTACGACCGCCTGCTGCTCGGTATCCCAGCTCAATAAGGCAAAG
>JAUIAZ010000216.1 GCA_030427465.1 Gammaproteobacteria bacterium
TCATACCAACCAGTTTGGAAATCACGATGGATGTCAGCGCCTGGCCGGCGCTGAGGAGTAGCATGCCGTTGCTGGCGTACAGGTCACTGGCCAACCGCATGCCCGGCTGCAGGGCATAAGGTTCGATTTCCTGCAGAGTGATTTCAGCCGCCTCCCCCTCATCCCCGTCTCCAACGAGGCAGGCAAGAATGTCCACCACATCGCTGTCAAACTTCTGTGGCAGGGACTGTAGCCATTTCAAGGCTTCCAGTTCAGAGTAGACCTGACCATCCAGACGCCCCTTGACCCTTTCCCGAAAAGCCACACTGACGGCAAGGATTCTTGCCGCTAACGGCAATGCTGTCGCACTCAGGCCCACGGGGAACCCGCTGCCATCCAGGGTTTCCCGGTGCAGTACAATCCACTGAATGGTTGCCTGCAAAGGCGTTAGTGCCAACAAAGCGGTTTCACCAAGTCGGGGATAGGTTTTGAACTGCTCACTCTGCGCGCCGTTCAGATGCCCGAAGGGCGTCTCCAGAATATCTCTGGGCAGACCGATCTTACCCACGTTATACAACATACCGGCAAGGCGAATACTGCGTTGTTCTTCCGGACTCAGCCCCATCGAAAAAGCCAGAAAAGAGGCAACCTGGGCAACCTCACGGTTGATGCCGGTTTCTCCCGGAATGCGCAGATCAATCAGATTGGCGAATACCTCAACCGCCGTGTCGTAGGCCTGCTCCACCTCTTTTTTGGCCATATCGATAAAGGCACTGGTTTGCTCGGCATCCTGGCGGGACTTCGCCAGACGACTCTCCAGGTCCTCAGTCTTCTGCTTAAGGCTTTGGGCGTGACGACTGATCTTGATCAGCTTGATGTTCTTGTTGCGACGGCTCTGGTAGTGCCTGGCTGCACTGTCCAGTAACTGCAACAGGGACTCCGGCTCCCAGGGTTTGGCGAGGTAACTGAAAATGCCGCCGTCATTGATGGCCTGAACCGTCGCGTCCATGTCTGAGTAACCGGTCAATAACAGCCGCACGGTTTCGGGGTGACGCTGCCTGACTTCGGCGAGAAATTCGGCCCCGTTCATGCCAGGCATTCGCATATCGGAAACAATAATCTGGCAGCGTTTCCCGGCCAGGATATCCAGTGCTTCCTGGCCAGAATTCGCGGTCAGCAATTCAAACGGGGTTTTCCGCAGTTGGCGGGTCAGCACATTCAGTATGCCCGGCTCATCGTCGACCGCCAGAACGGTATAGGTACCGGCACCCCCGGCCATCAGAACTTCTCCGACCGAAGCACTTCCACATCCGTAAGATAGGAAACCATCGCATAATTGGCATAGTATTTCTGCCGGATCTGCGTCATGACACGCCTCGCCACATCCAGGTTACAGATGATCTCAATACGGATATTGGCAGAAACATCCCAGCCGGCATCACGAATACCACGACTCCCCTTACCCCTTGCATCGGTAATGGTATAACCGGTCACGCCCCACTCCATGAAATCCCGAACCAGGTTTCGCTCAAGGCTAGACTCCGTCACGATAACCAGTAGTTTTCTCAGTTCTCCACTCATGAACCGACTCCTTGCTGAACCAGCCACACCGCCATTTTATGGTAGAGGGCAATGCCGATGATGACGTTAAAGGGAAAAGTCACGCCCAACGAAGCAGAGAGTGACAGGGTTGGATTGGCTTCCGGTATGGAAATACGCACCGCAGCCGGAACTGCGATGTAGGAAGCACTGGCAGCCAGCGTTGCCAGCATGACAATGCCGCCGAGGCTAAGACCCAGCCAGGCACCCAGTACGGCACCAATCACCGAGGAAAACAGGGGCATGGCGATGCCAAAGCTGATCAGGAACACCCCGTAGCGACGGAGGCTACCCACCTGACCAGAGGCGATCAGCCCCATTTCCAGAAGGAACAGCGCCAGTACCCCCTTGAACAAATCAAAGAAGAAAGGCTGCAGGGGAACCATGCCTTCCGGACCGGAGATCCAGCCAATCAGCAAACCGCCAACCAACAGCACGATACTCTTGCCCAGAAATACCTCGTGGCTCAGCGCTCGCCATTCGGTTCGCCGGGAAATGCCTTTGGCCAACAACACGCCAACTACAATGGCCGGCATTTCGAGCACTACCATGAAAACAGCCATGTATTCTTCAAACGCAATGTTCTCGCGGGCGAGATAGGCTACCGCCACCGCATAGGTGGCCACACTGACCGAGCCGTAGTGGGCGGCAATAGAAGCAGAGTCCGCCCGGGTGAAACGACCCGCCCAGCGCAGTACCGGAAAGGCAATCAAGGGAAGGGAAATGCCCATGAGAATAACTGCCAGGACCTGGGGCAGGATCTGCCAGACATCCTGTTTCGCCAGTTCAACGCCACCTTTGAGGCCAATGGTGATCAGCAACAGGGCGCTGAGAAACTCATAGATTGCCGAGGGCATCCGTATTTCGGCCTTGGCAAGACCGGCAAGCAAACCCAGCAGGAAAAACAGAACGACCGGATCCATGTTCAGAAGCTCCTTCGTGTTTTAATTTTTTCCTGCACTATCATGCCAGTTTCCGCCATACCTTTGTCCCCGAAAGTATAGCGGAATCTGATGGTCTACAGAGGCTTCAGCCGTTTATCAGGAAGTGAACCCAGATACTCGCCGCAAACCCGAGAGCAATCGCCCAGCTCCACCGGAAATGGGCCATGAAGGTATATTCGCGCGACTGCCCCATCAATGCCACACCCGCAGCAGAGCCGATGGAAAGCAGGGAGCCGCCGACACCGGCAGTCAGGGTCACCAGCAACCACTGGAAATGACTCATTTCCGGACTCATCGTCAGGATGGCGAACATCACCGGAATGTTATCAATGATTGCAGACATGATACCGGCCAGAATGTTGGCTTTGGTTGGCCCCAATCCGACATAAACCGCCTCGGAAACCACGGCCAGGTATCCCAGGAAAGCCAGACCGCCAACACAGAAAATAACCCCATAGAAGAACAGCAGTGTGTCCCATTCCGCCTTGGCGACCTTACTGAAGATATTGAACTCGTGCCGTTCCCAGCGTTTCTGGGCAGTCTGGTTCAGGTAGTAGGTAAACAGGAACAGGAAAGACAGACCCGTCAACATGCCGATATAGGGCGGCAGGTGGAAGAAGTTTTCACCTGCTACCGCGGTAAAGATAGTGACCAGAAAGAGTGCGCAAATACGCCTTGCTCCCCGTTTCAGGCTGATCCTGGCCTCAACCGGTGCCGGATTTCCCTGAGGCAGGGCAAAGGTCATGATGAGCGCTGGAACAACGTAGTTAACTAACGCCGGAATGAATAGGCTAAAAAACTCAAAGAAGTCGGCTTTACCCGCCTGCCAGACCATCAGCGTGGTAATGTCCCCGAAAGGCGAGAACGCTCCGCCCGCATTCGCAGCGACAACAATGTTAATGAAGCCGAGGCTGATGAAACGGGGCGAATCACCACCAACAGCCAGTACCACGGTACCCATAAGCAGCGCTGTGGTCAGGTTATCGGCTATAGGAGACAGGAAAAAGGCAATGAAGCCGGTAATCCAGAACATTTGCCTGAAACTGAAACCATGCTGTACCAGCCACCCGCGCAATGCTTCAAACACGTTGCGTTCGACCATGGCATTGATATAGGTCATTGCCACCAGCAGGAACAATAAAAGGGAAGCGTATTCCAGCAGGTTATGATTGAGTGCCTCCCGGAGCGTTTCAGGATCGACCCCGCTGTAGTGTGCCGCGATGGCAACCAGCATCCAGATGATACCGGCACCGAAAATCATGGGTTTGGATTTTGCCAGTTCGGTGTATTCTTCCAGCGCAACCGCCAGATAAGCGAGCACAAAAACAACGACAGCCACGATTGCCAGCGGGTGAGTCACCATGCTGACGCCGGCAGTGGCTGACCAGGCCACAGAGGGCACGATACTGGCCAGAACCAGAAGCAATAGGGCGGGGAGTCCGTTTTTCAGGGAATTCATGGGAAGATCCTGGGTTAAGAAATTTGCGCGTATTCTTCACCCCTTTGGATCAGAGTGCAATTCCCGATTGGGGGTACTCGCCGGAAGAATGGCCGGGGTGGGCCGGAAGTTGTCCATTTTTTTCAGGATTTGCTCACCAAAATGGGCCTGCGGCAAGGAAGGTGTCAACGCTTCTGCTGTTTCCCAGGCTGTGATCACGTCAGTGGCCTGGTTGAAGAGACTGGGCCAGGAATCACTGGTATTGAAGACTTCACGAAACAGTGCTTTCCCGAAATAGGTCATGTCGGAATCATCTGAGCACCCGAATGATGTCCGGTCATGGGCGGCAGCGGTCAGTACGATGGAATCCGGGTCGGCCAGCGGCCCGATAAAGCCTCCTGAGTAGCAGGCCGAGACCATGACGAATCGGTACCGGATTCCGGATTCCTCAAGGACCGCCGCCAGTTTCCGTACCGGCAGATCCGGCAACGAGAGCCCCGCCTGGGCCAGAGAAATCTGATGGTCCTCGGAACCATGACTGCTGATATACAGCATCAGAAGATCTTCTTCGCGGTTCATCTGACGGCCGATGGCATGCAGTACCTGCTCTATGCTGGTGACTGTCGCCATCGGGTAAGCCCCCAACTCGTCATACGCATTGATCAGCAGGCTGCTGTGAAGCCGCTCGCCATAGCGGGTCTTCAATTGTGCGGCCACTTCACTCACCTCGCGGCGGAACACACGTTCCTGCCCATCGCCGGCAATTGCCAGGAGATAGACCTCTGGCTCACCCTCCCGCCCGGGCGGAATACTCTGGATCAGGCGTCTGAGTCTGCTGTTTTCAGTATAAAGCAGGGCTTCAACATCCGCTTCCTCGTAGCGGATTTCCGGGGCAGGCAGGTCATTTTCCAGCATGACCCCTTCTTCCCAGACACCGGCATAGCTGGAGATTCCAAACTGCGGATCACTCAGGAATACCTCACCCTCGCCATGCAGGCGCCCTTCCCTGAACCCGCCCTCATAGCGACTTCCGTCCGGCCAGATCAAAACCCCCTGCCCATGCATCAGACCGTCTTTCAGGTCTCCCTGATACTGGCTGCCGTCCGGCGCCAAGACCGTTGCGGAGTCCGAACAACTCTTGACCAGAAACCCTGCGAGTATCAGGAACATAATGGTGAGGGACAGCATTTTATCCATAAATTCACGACTCCGCGTTCAAGTAAGCCAATCCTGACTCAGGCATTTCCAGACAGACGACTCACGGCCTGCCACAGCCACTGGCTGGCTGCTGCATTTACCTGATGCCTTTGCAGATACTCTGCCGCAAAACCATTAATGGCATCAATTTCAGTGACCCGCCCGGCACGGACATCCTGCAGCATGGAAGAGACGTTGGGCGCCGTACCCCGGATCACCTCATTCACCCGCTCCTCCAATCCGCCTTCAGACTCGGGGTATCCTGCCAGCGTCAGCAGAGAGACCAGTTCTGTCCGCAACTTCGGCCACAGGGACTGAAACAGCGGCTGCTGTCTGACCTCTCCGTTCACACACCCGCACAAGGCTGTGAACGGGTTGATGGCACAATTGATCGCGAGTTTGCGCCACAACGCTTCGCGGACATCTGGATGCCCGGTCACCTGCAGGCCGCTGCCGGAAAGCAACTGCACCAGCGACGCCAGACGCTCACCGTCAGCCGCCGGTTCGGTCAGCCCTCCAACCTGTGTCGTCCCAATGCCTGCATGAACCACCGTCTGCGCATCCGGCCGATTAGCCCCTTCCGTTGTAACGGCAGCAAAGAGAGCAACACCCGGAAAGGCCAACTCGCAGGCATGGTGAGCCCCCAGGCCGTTCTGGAAAAGCACCACATCGGTGTACGCACCGATCAGAGGCTTCAGAGTCTCCAGCGCCGGCAAGGTGGTATGGGTTTTGGTAAACACGAGCAGCTGCTTCAGGCGGGCCCCCTTTGCCAGCAACACCCCTGCACAGGTCTCGGGCAGCACCAGTTCCTGATTTTGATCCGCGGCGCGAAAGCAGAAGTGCCGCTCCCCTTCGCGGTTAGCCCGGCCAATCAGCACCACCGGCTGTTCGGACGACAGTCTGGCAGCCCACAAAAGCCCGAGTGCACCGGG
>JAUIAZ010000217.1 GCA_030427465.1 Gammaproteobacteria bacterium
ACCGCAAGCTGGTCATGGGCGTTGCAGACGGCCATTTGCTGGCAGATGGTGAAACCATTTATTCTGCCAAAGACCTCAAGGTCGGGCTATTCAACAAGGCGTAACGGGTTCAAGGTCAGCCGCGTTCCCAGTCAAGGAGATACACATGAAACGGGCAGTAATTACCGGAATGGGCATCGTGTCGTGCCTGGGCAACAACCTGGCCGAGGTCGAGGCGGCTTTGCGGGAAGGCAAATCCGGCATCCGTTTCAATGAATCCTATCGCGAAGCGGGGCTCAAGAGTCACGTCAGCGGTCGTCCGGATATTGATCTTTCCGAACACGTGGATCGCCGTGATCTGCGTTTTATGGGAGAAGGGGCCGCGTTCGCCCATGTCTCCATGCAGCAGGCAATTGCACATGCCCAGGTCGATGAAGCGACACTGAAAAGTGAGCGTACCGGCATCATCATGGGGTCTGGTGGCGCTTCCACCAGCAATGTGGTTGAGGCTGCAGACATTGCCCGAAGCCGCGGCGTAAAACGCATCGGCCCCTACCGTGTCACGCGGACCATGAACAGCTCCGTCAGTGCCTGTCTGGCAACTTCTTTTGGTATCCGCGGTGTCAACTACTCCATCACCTCGGCCTGTGCCACTGCGGCACATTGTCTCGGGCATGCCTGGGAGCTGATTCAGCTGGGTAAACAGGATCTCCTCTTTGTGGGCGCTGGTGAAGAGGAGCACTGGAGTCTGGCCATGCTTTTCGATGCCATGGGGGCGCTGTCCACCGCACATAACGATACACCGGAATCGGCTTCCCGGCCCTACTGTGCCACGCGTGATGGCTTTGTCATTGCCGGTGGCGGTGCAACCCTGGTCGTCGAAGAACTGGAGCATGCCTTGCGACGGGGCGCCCCGATCATTGCTGAAATCGTGGGCTATGGGGCAAGCTCTGATGGAGCTGACATGGTAGCACCTTCGGGAGAAGGTGCGGTGCGCTGCATGAAGCAGGCACTGGCTACCGTGGAGCAACCAATAGACTATCTGAATACGCATGGTACCAGTACACCGGCAGGCGACTACATCGAGCTGGCGGCGGTCCGTGAGGCTTTTGGTGACAAGCTGCCAAAAATCAGTTCCACCAAGTCCCTGACCGGACACAGTCTCGGCGTGGCCGGCGGTCATGAAGCCATCTTCAGCCTGCTGATGCTGCAGGGGCAGTTCATTGCGCCCTCAGCCCACGTCCAGGAACTGGAAGCTGGAGCAGAAGGTGTGCCACTGGTTCTGGCACCGGAGCAGAATGTTCACCTGCGAACCGTGATGAGCAACAGCTTCGGCTTCGGTGGTACCAATGCCACCCTGGTCTTTGCCCAGTACGACGCCTGATTGCGGGCTGGCATTTGGCCTATACTTCAGGGATCTGTGCACTGGAAGACAGGTTTCGCCGTGAAACTGATCGCGCTGCTATCCCTGACGCTGGCTCTGTCCTCACAGGCAGCCCTGCCACCTGAGGTCATTGTCAATCGTCCCCTGTCTGCGGACGATTCCCGTTACGTTTATCCGGAAGCCTTGTTGAGCAAGGTGCTGGCGCAAAGTCTGGGCGCCAAGGCTCCTGCTGTTGTGCAGAGCGATTCCGCGATGTCCCGCGACCGGGTTTTCAGGGAGCTTCAGCGGGGGCAACTGATTCACGTGATGGCAGAGGCGCCCAAGCCTGGCTGGGAAGAAGAACTGATTCCAGTGCGCATCCCGATCCGCAAGGGCGTACAGGGCTACCGGCTGTTTCTGATCAATGCCACCTTCCAGCCGCAGATGGACCGTATCCGGACGCTGGCGGACCTGCAGCACTACCCGACCGGGTCGGGTGCGCAGTGGTCTACCCTGAGAGTGCTTCGGGATGCCGGCTTCGAAGTGTATACCAGCCCTAACTATGAGGGTCTCTTCGAGATGCTCAGCCGCCAGCGCTTCCAAACGTTCTCTCGTGGCCTGAATGAGGCTTACCGCGAGCTCGAACAGTTCTCACCGCGTTACCCCGGACTTGCAGTAGACCGTGCGGTGGCGCTATATATTCCCTTGCCGACTTATTTTTTTGTGACACCCCGGTATCCTGAACTGGCAACCGCCATTGAAGAAGGTTTGGAGCAGATGATCGCCTCTGACAGTTTTGATGCTTTTTTCTGTGACCATCACAGGGCGGATATTGAGCGGGCGCGGCTGGCAGACAGAACCCTTTTCTGTCTGCCCAATGCCAACCTGAGCCCACAGACCCCGCTTGCCCGAGAGGCCCTCTGGCGCAGTGAGGCCTGTGGTCTGGAACCCAGAAGGGATTGCGGTAACCTGGAGGAGATGGCCTGGCCATGAGGTATCTGAAACGTTTGCTGTGCGCTTTCTGGGGGTTGCTGCTGGTGTGTTCTGTCCAGGCTTCGGTCGACAAGACGGTCGAATCTGCGCTTATGCATGCCGAGTCGACTCTTGAGAAGCCTATGGTGGATCGGGTGATTGTGCGCAAAAGTGACCGGCTGCTGCTGCTCATGAAAGATGGCAAACCCTGGCGGGTTTTCCCGGTGGCGCTGGGGGACGCTCCCCTGGGTCACAAGCAGTTCGAGGGTGATGAACGCACACCCGAAGGGCACTATACGCTGGACTGGCGTAATCCCAACAGTCGCTTCTACAAGTCCATTCACGTCAGCTATCCCAATGAGGCTGACGTGGCTTACGCCGAGTCTCAAGGGCTTTCACCCGGCGGCATGATCATGGTGCATGGCTTCCCGGCGGACAGCATGCCGGAATGGGACCCCGTGCGTATGCGCTACAACGACTGGACCGATGGTTGTATTGCAGTCAGCAACATGGCCATGGATGTGATCTGGGAGTGGGTGCAGGACGGTACGCCGATCGAGATTCACCCCTAACCCCGTATCCGGATACAGAACCCCATGGAATTTACACAGGTACTTAGCGAACGCTCGTCTGTTCGTGACTTTCGGGCCACCGAAGTACCCGCGGCCTTGATCAATGAGATACTCAACGAAGCGCTCAAGTCGCCCAGCTGGTCTAATACCCAGCCCTATCGGGTCGCTGTAGCGACTGGTGAGCGGAGAGATCAGCTGGCCAGGGATCTCAAGAGCCGGTATGACGAAGTCAGCGCCCTGCAGGGGCAGCCAACCTGGAAGCAGGCTATCATGAGCTGGGTTCGTGGCGCTCTGCCGGATGGCGATTACAAGCCGATTCTCAAGTATCCCGAAGAACTGCAGAGACGACGTGTAGAGACAGCCAAAGGCTTGTATCGCCAGTTGGGGATCGGCCGCGAAGACCGTAAGGCGAGAGACGCCCAGACCGGGAAAAACTTCGAGTTCTTCGGTGCCCCGGTGGTGATGTTTATCTTCGTCCATGAGGGGCTGGGTGTTTACAGCGCGCTGGATGCGGGGCTGTTTTTGCAGAGCCTGATGCTGGCCGCTACCGATCGCGGTCTGGGGACCTGTGCCCAGGGTGCTCTGGCGATGTGGCGAAGCCCGGTCGCCCGGGCCTTTGACATACCTCCGAAATACAATTTGCTGTGCGGGCTTTCCCTGGGCTATCCGAGTGATCATGCGGTCAACCAGTTCCAACCGGACAAACGCACGCTTGAGGAGATTCTTCTGCCTGGGCGTGACTGAAGCCGGAGCTCTTTTCCAGCGCGAACCAGGCCAACAGTGCACAACGAAAAAAGGCCTCACGATGAGGCCTTTTCTGTTTTCCGGATCCGGAAGCCGGAGAGCCGGCTTCCGTTTCTTTCGCGGGATCAGTCGCGGGTGAATTCCGGATAGGCTTCCATACCACACTCGGATACGTCCACACCTTCGTACTCGTCTTCTTCGCTGACGCGGATGCCCATGATGGCCTTGAGGACGCCCCAGACAATCAGGCTGGTCACGAAGACCCAGACGAAGATAACCAGTGCACCGACCAGCTGACCACCGAAGGTAGCATCTGCATCAGACAGCAGGACTGCGAAGATACCCCACAGACCAACCACACCGTGTACAGAGATCGCACCGACCGGATCGTCGATCTTGATCTTGTCCAGCAGGACGATGCTGAAGACTACGATCACACCACCGATGGCACCGATGATGGTGGCCAGGAAAGGTGTTGGGTCAGCAGGCTCGGCTGTGATGGCTACCAGACCGGCCAGAGCACCGTTGAGGGCCATGGTCAGGTCGGCTTTGCCGAACATCAGTCGGGCAACGATCAGGGCTGCAATCAGACCACCGGAAGCGGCTGCGTTGGTGTTCAGGAACACGCTGGCGACTTCGTTGGCAACACCGATACCGCTCAGCTGCAGCGTGGAACCGCCGTTGAAGCCGAACCAACCCATCCACAGGATGAAGGTACCGAGAGTGGCCAGAGGCAGGTTGGCACCAGGAATGGCGTTGACCTGACCATTCGGGCCGTACTTGCCTTTACGGGCGCCCAGCATGATGACACCGGCGAGGGCTGCAGCAGCACCGGCCATGTGTACGATACCGGAACCGGCATAGTCACTGTAGTTCAGGGCACCGATGAAAGGAACTTCCGCACCGCCCCAGGTCCAGCTGCCTTCGATCGGGTAAATGAAACCCGTCATTACCACAGCGAAAGCCAGGAAGGCCCACAGCTTCATACGTTCGGCAACCGCACCAGAGACGATGGACATGGCGGTAGCTACGAACACAACCTGGAAGAAGAAGTCAGAAGCACCTGAGTACTGCAGACCAGAATCTTCCGCCCCGGCGGCAAACGCTTTGCTACCTTCAATGACACCGGCGATGGCCTCATCAGTCATGCTGCCCACGTTGTCGGTGCCGCTCAGGAAGAAGCCGCCGCCGTACATGAACTCGTAACCGCAGATAAGGTACATCGTACAGGCCACTGCAAACAGTGCCACGTTCTTGGTCAGAATTTCCGTGGTGTTTTTCGCCCGGACAAGTCCGGCCTCGAGCATGGCGAAACCAGCCGCCATCCACATTACCAGCGCGCCACACACCAAAAAGTAGAAGGTGTCCATGGCATACTGCATTTCAAAGAGTAAGTTCATCGTTTCCATTTAGATTCTCTCCGCACAAGGCTCCTGAAATTTATCTGTTTTGGCGCAGCTCTTAGACAGCATCTGTGCCGGTTTCGCCGGTTCTGATCCGGATGGCCTGCTGAAGGTCCACCACAAAGATCTTTCCGTCACCGATCTTGCCGGTGTTGGCTGCTTTGGAAATGGCTTCCAGTACGCGGTCAAGCATGTCGTCGCCGATGGCAATTTCAATTTTGACCTTGGGCAGGAAGTCCACGACATACTCGGCACCGCGGTACAATTCCGTGTGGCCTTTCTGACGGCCGAAACCTTTGACTTCTGTCACGGTTACGCCCTGTACGCCGATTTCAGACAATGCTTCACGAACATCGTCCAGTTTGAATGGTTTAATAACGGCAGTTACCAGTTTCATCTTCGTCTCCTAATTGTTGACCCGCGGTGATTGTGCCGGTTTTCCTGAAAATTCCGCTCCAATGGTGAGCGGGATTTGGGTCTCATAAAGCATCTGGTGTGCCAATCCTGAAAACTTCAGGGAAAACAGGGGGGTGTTGGGTTTTACCTGAGACAGACAAGGCTTTGTCGCACCAATATGGTGCATATATGAGTGGTTTTTTCTGCTTCCGTGCACTAAAACGGGGTGAGGGGTGGGGCATGTTTCATCTTGGTGCAGTTTGCGGGCTGCCAGGCCAGGGCACGAATCAGGAGAAAGCGTGGTATGATTCGGATAAAGGAAAGCGGAGAGGATATTGTGGCTCAGTCACCCCTAGATTTGTTACAGGCATTCCAGCAACACTTCGGACAGTTTGTTCCGGATCTGGCGCGCACGGCGCAATCTGATGCAGAGCAGCATCTGAAAGCCTTTGTGAGCTCCCTGATCGAACGCATGGATCTGGTAACACGGGAAGAATTTGATGTGCAGGCGGAAGTGCTTCGTCGCACGCGGGAAAAGCTTGATCTGCTCGAGAAACGTGTCGAAGCCCTGGAGGATTCGCACGGATCTTAAGTCTGGCAGCAGACAGGTGCACAGGAACG
>JAUIAZ010000218.1 GCA_030427465.1 Gammaproteobacteria bacterium
GCGCATAGGAGAGTCAACAGAAGATCTGCATGCCCGCGCCCGCCACTGCCAAAAACTTTTCGAGCCACCACATCAAGGGGCTGGCACCGGTCCTGAACCTGATGCAGCAACTCGGCTTCGGGGAAAGGGTGTGTCTGGAAGGCAGCGGCCTCGCAAGCGGTGAGTCTCGTGGTGTGGGGCAAGGCATGACGTTGGAGCAGGAGTTCAGGATCTACCGGAATTTACTGTCGTTGAGCGAAGATGCCTTGCTGGGTCTCAAGTTGGGCCAGGCATTCCGCTTCGAGAGTTATGGCATTCTGGGTTACGCTCTGATGAGTGCCGCCACTGTGCAATCTGCGTTGGAAACGGCCTGCGAATTCGGCAGCCTGACTTTTTCCCACTTTCGACTGGAGTCAATTTCTCAAGGGGGCCTAGTCGGTCTGCTTTTCAAGCAGGCATCTGCCTTACCGGCTGACCTGCTGGCAGTCTATGCCGACCGCGACCTGTCTGCGGTCGTTAATGCCCTGAAGGTTTCCGGCCTGGAAATTGCCCTGGACCGGGTCGAACTGATGCATGACGGTCAGGGCCGGACGGGCGCTTATGAAGCCTATTTTCAGTGTCCGGTGGGTTTTGGTTCTGCCCACAATGCGCTCTGGTTCCCGCTGGAGATGCTGACGCTTCAGTTGCCGCAGCCTGATCCTGAAGCTGAAGCGTTCTGTAAGGCCAGGTGCCGGGAGTTGATTCAGGGGGCAGATACGCCAAACAGTCTGTCACGCCAGATACGGGATCGACTGAGAGCCGATGCTGTTTTCCCGCCTGCCGAGAGCATGGCGGGCAGCCTGGGGTGCTCGGTCAGAACGCTGCGTCGCCGGCTGGCGAAGGAAGGCATCAACTACCAATCGCTGCTTGATGAAGCCCGACACGAGCGTGCCTGTGAGCTGTTACGCGGTAATCTGCCCATTCAGCAGATAGCTGACCTGTTGGGCTATCAGGAGCCGGGAAATTTCACGCATGCGTTCAAGCGTTGGCAGGGCTGTGCGCCGATGATGTATAGAGCTCGCCTCGCAGGTGGCCCTGAAACCGGTTCAAATGATCACTAATGACAGGAACTGCTACGAAACCAGTCATTTCCGTTATATTATCGGTGACCGGTTGTTCAGAGCCCTGTTTTCACAGGACCCTGAAGAAAAAAGTCGGCGTTACGATGCGTTCGTGGAACAGTTGAATCTGCGTCAGTAGTCGGCCCATCGCCAGCGTCTCAAGCAGCTCCGAAAAAAAACATGAGTAAGCCGCCGCCTATCATGAACAGATTCTCAGTCAGTGAAACAAAGCCCAGTGGCACCTGACTGTCTCCACCCACGCAGGCGCATTTCAGTTCCCGTTTGTCGATATACACGGCTTTGATCACAGACAGCGCACCCACCGTTCCGATAAACAAAGCGACGGGAGCGACCATCCATGCAGGCAATGCGGCGATCATGGCAAGACCCGCGTAGGCCTCCAGGAACGGGTATACAGTTGCATACCGAATTTGCCGCATCGCCAGCAAATCATAGGTGATGAAGGAGTTGGTGAAGCTGTACAGATCTTTCAGCTTTTGTACCGCCAACATGACCATCGAAAGCGCGATGAACAGCATGAGCGTGCGTAAGGAAAACAGGGCACCGGCCGCTGCGAACTGAAAGGCGAAACTGGTGAGGGCTGCAGTACCAAATATTGCCAGAACCGGGGTATAGGTAGGCCCCTCAGGTTTCGGGTCACTTTTACCGAAAAAAGCTCTCAGGTCATCGTAACCGCCGATGCGTTTTCCATCGATGAAAGTTTGCGGGGTGGTTTCTACGTTATGTTCATCCATGAAGTCATCAGTCGCCTTCCTGGAGCTCAGTGGATGATCAACGACCTCATAACCTTCCCGCTCCAGCAGATCAACTGAACGCAGACCAAAGGGGCAGATATGTTCGTCGGTCTCCATCCGGTATACATGCGCTTCTTTTGCCATGATTTGTCACTACCTCCGTATTTTTTATATCAGGCCCAGGCGTTTGCCGCTTCAGGGCGCCTGAATGTCCGTAGCGATGAATTTCCTGTCTTTGTGAAGCGCCTTGAAACGAATGGCGTCTCCAGGTTTCAGGGAATTCAGAACGTCTGTGTCCTCAACATGGAACATCATGGCCATCGGCGGCATATTCAGGTTCGGAATTTCTCCGTGCTCAATCATGACCGTTCCTTGTTCGCGATTGACGCGCCGTACACGGCCCTCGGTCATATCGTGACCCGACTTGCGAGCATCACCGGGTGAGTGTCCCGGTTTTTTGTGGGTCATCTTTTCATCCGGGGTTGCAGGACCTTGAACGCTGAGGGTTCCCTTCATCCCGGCCTGGTAGTGGCCGGCGATGAGGCAGGCAAATCCAAATTCGCCAGAACGGTTGAAGCGCCAGATGATGTCTTCAGAGGCTCCTGGAGCAACGTGTGCCATGTAAGGTTCATCGTGTGCCATATTCGGATACTTCATCATCAGTTCAGCATGCTCATTCAGCGCTTCTGTGGTACCCAGAACAAACTCATGCATTAATTTGCCTTCGTTTCTTACCACAAAGTGTATGGTTTCTCCCTTCTCGACTCGCAACGAATCCGGGCTGAAACGCATGGCATCAGACATACTGACTTCGACTTTCCGGTCCACTTTATCCGGATCACCGGTTTGACCCCAGGGGTGCTGTTTACCGACGCCCGCCTTTCCTTGATCAGCCGTGTGCTTAGCAGCCTTCATGTTGGCATGGTCCTGATTGCCATGCGCCAGAGAAAGACCGGGTTGAATCAGCAAGAGAACCAGAGATGCAAGTCGAGCCTTTTGCAGTACCATAATTCGAAAACCCCTATTGAGAACTCTTTTTTACGGTATACCGAAGCCGGTGTATCACGCAAAAACTTGGCGCTCTATTTTTTTAACCTGACTTGACCTGTGTGTAAGACATAGGTGTAGGGTGATAATCTGAAAGGTTTTAACTGGCGTTTTATTGATAGTCGCAATGCCAGGTCAGCTTCAGGGGAGGACATATCGTTGCAGGTATTGGATTTGGCGAAACGCCTAGGGGTGACCCCAGAGACGGTGCGTTTCTATACCCGAAATGGTGTACTGAAACCGGCGATCAATCCGGACAATGGCTACCGGCTTTATCGCGAACGCGAATTCCAGCGTCTCCGCTTTGTGCTTAATGCCCGGCAATTGGGGTTTTCCGTTGACGATATTCAGGAAATTCTGAGCCATGCCGATCAGGATGAATCGGCCTGCGGTACAGTCAGGCGATTGATAGAAAAACGCCTGGAAGAAACTGAAAAACGCTTTGAAGAAACCCGCAGGCTCCGGGATCGCATGAAGCAGGCTGTGTCTGAGTGGCGCCAGAAGCCGGATAAAGAACCGACCGGTGACATGATCTGCCACTTGATCGAAGAATTTCAGGTGAAGGACTGAGTGCATGAACACATATCACTCAGATACGCATTTTCCGCAAGGTGCTGTTGACCCAGGTGTCGTTCAGGAACTGCTTATCGAAGGGGCGGGCTGCGCCAGTTGTGTGGGCAAAATCGAAGCAGCACTCAAAGCCGTGCCGGGCGTGGACCAGGCAGAGATGAATTTCGCCCAGCGCACCGTGAGCGTCAGTGGCCAGGCTCAGACCGAAGCCCTTATCCAAGCAGTTGAAAAAGCGGGCTACAACGCGAAAGCAGCACAGGCTGAAGACGAAGACGCAGCCATGGCGGAAAAAGAGCAGGCTGATTGGGCTTACTACAAGCGCTTGATGCGGGACATGGCCATTGCCCTGGGGCTGGGCGTTCCGCTGATGGTTTACGGTCTGCTGGGTGGCCCCATGACGGTCTCCACGACCGGTGAGCGGGTGGCGTGGCTGATCGTGGGCTTGCTCACCCTGGGTGTGATGGTTTTTTCCGGCAGGCACTTCTATGTCGGGGCCTGGCAGTCCTTCAAGAATCACTCTGCGAATATGGATACCCTGATTGCACTGGGTACCGGCACCGCCTGGGTGTACTCCATGGTGGTGGTATTTGTCCCGCAACTGATTCCGGAGATGGCCCGGCATGTGTATTTCGAGGCCACCGCGATGATCATCGGCCTGATTAACCTCGGTCTGGCGCTAGAACTGAAGGCCCGGGGTCGTACCTCGGAAGCGATCAAACGTCTGATCGGCCTGCAAGCCAAGACTGCCCGCGTGGTCCGCGATGGCAAGGAACTGGACATTGCGATTGAGCAGGTTTTGCGGGATGACATGGTGCGGGTGCGTCCCGGTGAAAAAATACCCGTTGATGGGGAGGTCGTCGAAGGGCATACCGCCATTGATGAGTCCATGCTAACTGGTGAGCCCATGCCGGTGGAGAAAGGTGAGGGCGACAGCGTGTCGGCCGGCACGCTGAACAAGAGCGGTTCGATTCTGTTTCGCGCCACCCGCGTGGGCAAAGACACTGCGCTGGCGCAGATCATTGGCATGGTTAAACGGGCGCAGAATTCCAAGCCTCCCATTGGGCGTCTGGCGGATGTCATTTCGGCTTATTTTGTCCCGGCCATCATGGTCATCGCGGTCATCAGTGCCCTGGTGTGGCTTAACTTCGGACCTGAGCCCACGGTCGCCTTCGCCATAGTTTCGGCAACCACGGTCCTGATCATCGCCTGTCCCTGTGCGCTGGGATTGGCCACTCCGATGTCGGTGATGGTCGGCGTGGGGAAAGCGGCCGAAGCCGGTGTGCTGATCCGCAATGGGGAGGCCCTGCAGACCGCCTCGAAAATCACGGCCATGATTCTGGATAAAACCGGCACGATTACGCTGGGCGCGCCAAAAGTCACCGATGTGCTCATTGCCGGTGAACGGGACGAGAAGACCGTTTTGCGACTGGCCGCCACCCTGGAGTCCGGCTCCGAACATCCACTGGCGCTGGCGATTGTCGAGACCGCTCGGGACAAGGGCATTGAGCCCGGGAAACTGAGTCAGTTCAACGCCATCGCCGGACATGGCGTTGAGGCGACTGTGGAAGACCAGACCCTCTTGTTCGGCAACGAGAAACTGATGCGCGAGCGCCAGATCGATCTGGGGGACTTTGTTGACAAGGCTCAGCAACTGGCCGCCGAGGCAAAGACCCCCATATATTTTGCGGTGGACTATAAACTGGCCGCTGTCATTGCCGTGGCTGATCCGATCAAGGATGACTCCGTCGCTGCGATCAAGCGCCTGCAAAACAATGGCATTCGCGTGGTCATGCTGACGGGCGATAACCGGGCCACCGCCGAGGCGGTAGCCAAAAAAGCCGGTATTGATGAGTTCTTTGCCGAAGTGTTGCCGGAGGACAAATCCCGGAAAGTGCAGGATCTGCAGAGGGAAGGGGAAGTGGTCGGTATGACCGGTGACGGTATCAACGATGCGCCGGCTCTGGCGATGGCCAATGTCGGCTTCGCCATCGGTACCGGCACCGATGTGGCGATTGAGAGTGCCGACATCACGCTGATGCGCGGTTCGCTGCATGGCCTGGCCGATGCCATAGCGGTGAGCAAGGCGACCCTGCGCAACATCAAGCAGAACCTTTTTGGCGCCTTTATTTACAACGCGGCAGGGGTGCCGATCGCCGCAGGTGTGCTGTACCCCTTCTTTGGTCTTTTATTGAGCCCGGTGATCGCCGGCGCTGCCATGGCCTTTTCTTCGCTCACGGTGGTCTCCAACGCCAATCGTCTGCGTCTGTTCAAGCCACAGGAGGTTTAGAATGCTTTTGGTCAATCTGGCCGGTCTGGCGCTGATCGCTTGGATTGTCTGGTGGTTCTGGTTGTACAAATAAAAAAGTGAAATTCAGATGCAGATGTATCGAGGGCGGATCACTGTGCAATAGAGTGCCTGGTGCGAACCAATGGGCCACATGCTAGTCTAAGTATTATGAATCGACGCTTATCGACAGTCCTGATGATCTTTCTCTGGTTGCTCAGTAGCCTGCCGGGGAGCGTTTATGCTGAGACAAAACAGCCTTCGAATGAGGATCGATCTGAGCCGCTCATGATGGACCCCTCGGCGGATTGT
>JAUIAZ010000219.1 GCA_030427465.1 Gammaproteobacteria bacterium
TCACTGGTGCCGCGTGCGGTATCGGGTAAAAAGGAGGCGGAATGACTCAGATTGATGTAAGCCGCTTCGGGCGTGTCGCCGTGATCTATGGCGGTACCTCTGCCGAGCGGGAAGTCTCTCTGGAGAGTGGGCAGGCGGTACTCGATGCCCTGAATGCGGCCGGAGTGGACGCGATCGGCATTGATCTGGCGGAAGGCCTGTCTGTCCTACTCGAGGCAAGTTTTGATCGTGCCTTCATCGCCCTGCACGGGCGTGGCGGGGAAGATGGCTGTCTGCAGGGGGCTCTGGAGCTTATTGGCAAGCCCTATACCGGCAGTGGCGTAATGGCGTCAGCCATCGCCATGGACAAGATCACCACCAAGCAGATCTGGAAGGCTAAAGGACTGCCAACCCCTACATTCATGAGCTGTCCGAGCGATGCAGCTGTCGAGACCGTCTTGAAAAATGTGGGGGTTCCGGCGATGGTCAAGCCGGCACGGGAAGGTTCAAGCATTGGCATGAGCCGGGTGGATCGCGCAGAAGATCTGCCGGTGGCTCTGGCATCAGCCCGCGATTTTGATGGTGATGTGTTGGTTGAGGCCTTCGTCAGTGGTCGCGAGTTCACAGTGGCGATTCTGGGGGAGCGGGCCTTGCCAGTTATCGGTCTCTCCACACCGCACCGCTTCTTTGACTACGAGGCCAAATATAAGGCAGAGGATACGCGCTACCGGATTCCCAGCGGCCTGGATGAGTCTCTGGAAAAAGAGATTCAGTCGCTTTCTCTGGCGGCCTACCAGGCGATCGGATGTGAGGGCTGGGGGCGAGTGGATCTGATGCTGGATGCACAGAATCAGCCCTGGCTCCTGGAAGTGAACACCATACCCGGCATGACCAGTCACAGCCTGGTGCCCATGGCAGCCAAATCTGTCGGTATCGACTTCCAGGCCCTGGTTCTGGAAATACTGGAGCAAAGTCTGTGAATGTTTTCCGAGTGATGTTCAGGCCCGAGCGCTCTGAGCGCTCCGACAAGCGCAGTGCCAAAGGGCGGGTGCGCCGTGGCGCATCACCCTATGTGTCGAAAAGCGGGGGCCAGGGCCTTGTGAACACACTGAGCGGTCTGGCGGATCGGTTGCCATGGCGTGCCCTGATGCTGAATGGTGCCCTGTTCTGCTTCTGGCTGGCGGTGCTGGGCGGCGGCGCCACGCTGCTCACCATGGCGGACCGGCCGATCACGCGGATTGAGGTCAGTGGGGATGCCCTTTACCTGCCGCAACAGCGCCTGTCCCAGCGCCTGGCGCCTTATCAGTCTTCCAGTTTCTTCGGTGCTGATCTTCGTGCCCTTCGTGAAAGCCTGATGCAGGAAGCCTGGGTGGAAGATGCCCGGGTATTCCGGGTCTGGCCCAACTCCATCGGGGTTGAGATCCGGGAAAAGGTTCCGGCTTTTCTCTGGCAGGGTCAGGGCGTAGTCACGCGCAGCGGAGAACTGTTCTGGCCGGAAGCGCACTGGGAAGCGCCGGCTTTGCCCCGGCTCACCGGAGCGGAAGGCCAGCATGCGGTGGTCCATGAAGCCTACACGCGCTGGCAGCCACGCTTCGAAGCGCTGGATCTGGAGCTGACCGAGGTGTCACGCAGTGACCGGGGCGCCTGGACCCTGACGGTGGATACCCGCTGGCAGATTGAACTGGGGCGGCAGGACACCGAAGAACGGCTGAACACCTTCCTGGACCATTATGCCCAGGTGCTGGCAGAGCAAAAATCCCAGATTGCCCGCGTCGATATGCGCTATTCACGCGGAATGGCTGTCCGATGGCGAGATGAACCGGTCACTGAAGTACCGGAAAAACACAATACAGGATCTTGAAAATAACGATGACCGAGTCAAGGAAAATGGTAAACGCAGCGGGGAACATGATCGTCGGCCTCGACATTGGCACCTCCAAGGTGGTGGCTATTGTCGGCCAGCGAAACGATGAGGGTGACATCGAAATTGTCGGCATCGGTTCGCAACCCTCCCGAGGGCTGAAGCGAGGTGTGGTCGTTAATATAGAAACGACCGTCAACGCCATCCAGCGGGCCGTGGAAGAAGCGGAACTGATGGCCGGTTGCCGCATTCATTCCGTGTATGCCGGCATTGCCGGTAGCCATATCCGCAGCCTGAACAGTCACGGCATCGTTGCGGTACGTGACCGGGAAGTCACCAATGCAGACATTGATCGGGTGCTGGATGCGGCGCAGGCCGTAGCCATTCCGGCAGACCAGCGCATCCTGCACGTGATACCCCAGGAATATGTGATCGACAACCAGGAAGGCGTAAAAGAGCCGCTGGGTATGTCGGGTGTACGTCTGGAAGCCAAGGTACACCTGGTGACTTGCGCCGTGAACGCTTACCAGAATATTGAAAAGTGCGTACGCCGCTGCGATCTCGAGCTGGATGAAATCATCCTGGAGCAAGTGGCATCCAGTCACGCCGTCCTCACCGATGACGAGAAAGAACTGGGCGTCTGCGTAGTCGATATCGGCGGCGGCACAACAGATATCGCCATCTTCAGTGGTGGCAGTATTCGTCATACAGCGGTTATCCCGATCGCCGGCGATCAGGTCACCAATGATATCGCCATGGCGCTGCGCACACCCACGCAGAATGCCGAAGAAATCAAGATCAAATATGCCTGTGCACTCACCCAGCTGGCTGGAGCGGATGAAACCATCCGCGTGCCGGGTGTGGGTGAGCGGCCCTCTCGCGAACTCAGCCGACAGTCTCTGGCAGAGGTCGTTGAGCCTCGTTATGAGGAACTGTTCGCCCTGATTCAGTCGGAGCTGCGCCGCAGCGGTTTCGAAGATCTGATTGCCGCTGGCATCGTGCTGACGGGTGGCACATCCAGCATGCAGGGTGTGGTTGAGCTGGCAGAAGAGATTTTCCACATGCCGGTACGCCTGGCCGTACCGCAGCAGGTGAAGGGGCTGACCGATGTGGTCAACAACCCGATGTATTCAACAGCAGTCGGATTGCTGCTGTACGGTTTTCGCCAACTGGAGCTTGGACGCGAAATGCCCCGTAGCGGGGGTGGCGATGGGAACTGGCTCGGCCGACTGAAGAGCTGGTTCAAAGGAAACTTTTAATACTCAGTCTATCTACGCAACAAAAGCAAAAAAGGAGAAGGGGAATGTTTGAATTGGTCGATAACGCAGCACAGAATGCGGTGATCAAGGTCGTCGGTGTCGGCGGTGGTGGCGGCAATGCCGTCCGTCACATGCTGGAAAGCGTCGTGGATGGTGTGGAATTTTTCTGTGCCAATACCGATGCTCAGGCACTGCGTGATCTGGATGCCCATAATATTATTCAGCTGGGTGGTAATGTCACCAAAGGCCTGGGTGCAGGCGCCAATCCGGAGATTGGTCGTCAGGCAGCGCTCGAGGACCGGGATCGTATTGCCGAAGCCCTCAGCGGTGCTGATATGGTTTTCATCACGGCCGGTATGGGTGGTGGAACCGGAACCGGGGGTGCCCCGATCGTCGCACAGATCGCGCGCGAACTGGGTATCCTGACCGTGGCAGTGGTCACACGGCCTTTCTCTTTCGAGGGTGGCAAGCGCATGAAAATTGCGGAAGCCGGTCTCAAAGAGCTGGGACAGCATGTGGATTCATTGATCACGATTCCTAACGAGAAACTGCTGGCCGTCATGGGTAAGAACACCAGCCTGCTGGATGCTTTCTCCGCCGCGAATGATGTTCTGCTGGGTGCGGTGCAGGGCATTGCTGACCTGATCATCCGTCCGGGTATGATCAACGTCGACTTTGCCGATGTTCGCACCGTGATGTCCGAAATGGGCATGGCGATGATGGGTACCGGTACCGCCAGTGGCGAGAACCGTGCCCGCGAAGCGGCCGAGCGTGCTATCAAGAGCCCGCTGCTGGAAGACATCAACCTGCAAGGTGCGCGTGGCATTCTGGTAAATATTACCGCCAACGCCGACCTGTCTCTGGGCGAGTTTGCTGAAGTCGGTAACACCATTGAAGAGTTCGCCTCAGATGCCGCCACCGTGGTGGTGGGTACGGTGATTGATGCCGACATGAGCGATGAGCTGAAGGTAACGGTGGTTGCCACCGGCCTGGGGGCTTTCCATGAGAAGCCGATGAAAGTGGTCGACAACATGCGCACTGCCGCTGGCACTCCGGACTACAAGCAACTGGACCAGCCCGCATACAAGCGCACCAAACGTGCAGCCAGCAGTGGCGGTGCGGTGCAGGGGAATGCGGCACTGGATCGTCGGGCCATGGATGAGAAGGGGATGGACTACCTCGACATCCCTGCGTTCCTGCGTCGTCAGGCTGACTGAAGCGGTCAGTCCTGACGTCGAGTTGCTCGTTGCGTAGCGCCGTTGCACAGGGATGTGCCGGCCTCAACGTAGGTAATCTCCGAAAATAAGGGGATTTACGTGCAGTAGTAATGAATGTCATTCGCTACAGTTACCCTAAGAGAGTAATTGACCTTAGGGCAAATGGGCGATGATTAGACAGCGCACCCTTAAAAACAGTATCCGGGCAACCGGTGTTGGCTTGCACAGCGGAGAGAAGGTGTATCTGACCCTTCGGCCTGCACCCATTGATCGCGGTATCGTGTTCCGACGTGTCGACCTGGATCCGGTTGTAGAAATCGATGCCAAGGCCGAAAGTGTTGGCGACACCATGTTGTCGACTACCCTGGTAAATGGCAACGTCAAGGTTTCCACCGTAGAGCATCTGCTGTCGGCACTGGCCGGACTGGGCATTGATAACTGCTACGTGGAACTGAGCGCACCGGAAGTACCGATCATGGATGGCAGCGCAGGGCCTTTCGTCTTCCTGATTCAGTCCGCCGGGATTGAAGAACAGGCTGCGCCCAAGAAATTTATCCGTATCAAGAAAGAGATTACGGTTAAAGAAGACGACAAGATTGCAACATTCCTGCCGTTTGACGGCTTCAAGGTGAGCTTTTCCATCGATTTCGATCACCCCGTGATCAAGGGTCGTAGTCAGGAAACGACTATTGATTTTTCCAGCACATCTTTTGTGAAGGAAGTCAGCCGTGCCCGTACTTTCGGTTTCATGCGCGACATTGAGAAGCTGCGTTCCATGAACCTGGCGCTTGGCGGCAGTGTGGACAACGCCATCGTGGTGGATGACTTCAAGATCCTGAATGAAGACGGCCTGCGCTATGAAGACGAGTTCGTCCGTCACAAGGTGCTGGATGCGATCGGTGACCTCTATCTGCTTGGCAAGAGTCTGATCGGCGAGTTCAGAGGGCACAAGAGCGGCCATGGTCTGAACAACAAACTGCTCAGGAGCATGGTGCACTACCCGGATGCCTGGGAAGTCGTTACCTTCGAAGACGCCGACACTTCGCCCATCTCATACAGCAAGCCGGTACTGGCCTGATATCTCAGAGGCCAGCTCCTTGCTGATGCTATCTCTGGCGGGCGATGGCCGCCAGAGACTTTAATACCTCTTCAAGCTCCGCGTTCTCACAGTCCTCCGCCAGACTTTCCAGTGCTTCTGCGTTTTCCCGCGGAATCGGGGGCGGGGGCGGTGCTTTTTGTTTCCGGGCCCGGGCGCTTGTGGGTCGTACAACAATCCGGATATCCCGGTGGCCCTGACTGCCGCCCGGAATCAGCAAGGCTTCGCGTGACAGGTCAAAGCGGCTAAGGATGTTCCTGATGCGAGGCATCAACATCATCAGGTGGGCTTTGCAGGTGCCGTCTTCTGCGATCAGAACCCAGTGGCCGCGGCTGTCGATGGAAAGTTGTACCCGGTTCTTCAGCATTTCCGGGAAAATCTCACGCAGGCGCGCCTGAAACGGAATCAGGGCTTCGCAGGCGGACAGGGTAGAAGAGAGGCTCTGCTCGCTGGTCTGTCTGGTTCCTGCCGGTGCTGTGGCGCGAGAACGCGCTTTGTTGAGTAGTTTCTGTAACTGCATCGTCACAAAATAGCGGGATCCTGTGGTTCAGATCAACAGGATGCCAACGGCATGTTACAAAAATGCTCATTGGTTCCAGGCG
>JAUIAZ010000220.1 GCA_030427465.1 Gammaproteobacteria bacterium
CGTTTCTGATCCGAACCATTGCATCGTTTGGTCAACCTGGCGGACTGAGGCTGACTGGCTTAACTGGTACAAATCAGAGCAGCGCAAGAATATAACCCAGCAACTCGCCCCCATGCTGGATCGGGAAGAACGCTATACAGTCTTCTCACACCCTCAGTAGTCTGCGAGCCACAAGACGCCTTGTCGGGCCCGCCCGCACCGGGATTACCTATCGGGCCCCCAGAGACACCTCCAGCGAAACCGGCCCCTTGAACGCCGGTCTGACCACCGGATCAAGCGTAAATACCTGAGCCGCCTGTACGTCACCAGCCGCCAGGATCTGCTTGCGCAGGTTGGCTGCACGATCAGACGCCAGACGCCTCAGATCCGCTTTCTTGACAGCAATTGCACTCAGGCTGAGCCGGACCAACTCGGCAAGCTGCTCAGCATCTGGAGCGTCGCCGCCTACGACGCTGTCCACGGCACCGCTTTCCGCCCACTCCCGGGCCAGGGCTTCATAGGCTTCCCGTTCACTGGCCCGGGTATTGGCACTGCGCCACTGAGCCAGACGTTTATCAAAGATGGCTTGTTTCAGTACCCCGCCATCCTCCTTCTCACTCGCGGCGCCCCGTATTTCCAGCCTCAACTGGGGCTTCGCAACCATAACCTCAGCCAGTTGCCCGGCTTTTTCTCTGGCACTGTCAGACAGGCCGGCGTCTCCGGGTTCAAACACGACGGTACTCAGCTCATCGCCTCCCTCCACGATGGAGCCGAGCAGACTGAAAGGTGAGGTGGCCGCCTTGGTAATCAGATTGACCAGGGTGTCCAGGATGACCTGCCCGACCCGGAACTCAGGGTCACTCAGATCCCCGTGCACCGGCACATCGAGCTGTATACGCCCGTCCAGATCCTTCAGCAGGGCGATTGCCAGGCCCACCGGCAAGCTCGTGGCATCCTCGCTCTTGACGCTATCCCCCAGAGTAAACTGATCGAGTACCGCTTCATTGCTGGCATCAAGCTGGGTGCCATCTATCCGGTACTGCAAATCCAGAAGCAACTGGCCTTTGTCTACTTTGTTACCCACATATTTACCCGTATAGGGCGACAGTTCGGTCATGTCAAAACCACTCAGGCCAAGCTTCAGGTCTGTATAGAGCTGCTCACTCAGCGGATTGACGGTGCCGCTGATAGTCAGCTGCCCCTGGTCTTCGAGCATGCCGCTAAGGTCTACATCACTGCGCGCCTGGTTATTGGAAGACAGATCACTAATCGTTCCACCAAAATCTTTCAGCACGATGTCGACGGCCGGATCCAGTGTATTGTCGCGAAACTCGAATGAAGCCCCTTGCATGCTGAAGCGCCGGATATCCACATCCGGCAGTGGCGTGGGCGCGGCTGAACTATCTTCCTGCCCGCTCTCAGGACTTTCTACTGTTGCTGCATCACCCTCGGCCGACTCAGCCTCCTCAGATCCGGCCTGCGGTTTTCTGGCCAGTTTGGCCAGGTTCATTGTGCCAGAGTCATCGATGACTATTTTCGCATAGGGTCCGGACCAGTCTATTTCACTGATCTCCACGCCCAGTGGAGCGAGGTTCAGACCAATGCCACTGACTGTCAGTGCCTGCCAGCCAGCCAGTGGCTCTCCAAGTACCTGATCACGGGTTTCCAGCCCCTCTACCTGAAGTTCACCTTCAAAACGGCCCAGCTGTTCCGCCCCGGGATCGGCAGCCAGCGTTCCCTTGAGTGAAACCCTTCCCTCTTGAAGTGTAAGGGCGGCAACTTCGTCAATATATGGCTGCAGCATGGGTAATGGCCACTGCTCCAGGTCCAGGCTCACTTCTGCCGCTCCGCTGGCTGGCGTTACTTCGCCTTCGATGTGAGTTTTACCGCTCTCCTGCAAGCTGAAGCCGGTTTTCACAGGAAGCGGCTTGCTGAAATCCTCGGACAGTCCGGAAACTTGCACATTCAGGTCGCTGATCCGGATTTCTGCCGCCTGCGCCGGCACCAGGTCTTTCCATAGTAACCCGCCTTCTTTCAGAACAAACTCACCCAGAGTCCAACGGAATTCCTGGCTTTGGTTATCCTTGTCCCCGGTTCCGCCCTCAGCAGAGGTGGAGCTGGACCTGCTTTCCTTCAGCCCCAGCAAGGGCACGAGTGCCCCGTCCTGCAGGCGTTCAGCGCGCAGGTTCAGGCCCGACAAGGTGAGACCAGGCATATTCAGGGTCATGCTGGCGAGGTCAAAATCTGATTCAGCCAGGGTCAGTTCAGACCACGTGAGGACAGAGCCCCGGTCCTTTACTCCGACATCCAACCCTGCCACCGATGCATGCAGGCCCGAAAGTTTCAGTTGCAGTTCAGGCTCTCCCCAGGCGAGGGCATACTGGCCTCCAACATTGAAGTGACCGTCCAGCAGTTCATAATCTACGTGTGGCTTAAGGTAGGGCTGAAAACCCGATAACCTGAGTTGCCGCAAGAGGATCTGCCCTTCAGCCCGGCTTTGAGGCAGATTGATCCGGCCATCCCATTCCAGGGTCTGGCCCTCTCCCCAGGTGACAACTAGTGAATGGACATCACCGATATCCTGATAGGTCGTGAATTCATCCAGACGGAAATCCAGTCGCGTAAACTCATGATGCACCGTTTCTGGCTGGGTGTGATCATGAAAATCCAGCGATGCATCACGCAGGGCAAGCAGTTCCAGGAAAACCCGGGGAACAGTCGATGGTGTAGCCTCTTCCGGATCAGCAGCCTCTTTCTCATCCTCCACATCCAGCGGCGGCTTCCGGCTCAGCGCTTCAGCCCGCGAGCGACTGAAGTTGGTACCATCATCGTACAGGTCGAAGCGGACATAAGGCTTCGTCAGACTGAGTTCCTCCAGGCTCCAGGCCCTTCTGAAAGGCGAAAACCAGTCAAAATCGATCACCAGTTGATCCAGTGCCA
Source organism: Gammaproteobacteria bacterium (assembly GCA_030427465.1). Lineage (GTDB taxonomy): Bacteria > Pseudomonadota > Gammaproteobacteria > Pseudomonadales > Oleiphilaceae > JADJWY01. The sequence continues at coordinate 2,920 of JAUIAZ010000220.1, forward strand.
GCACTTTTCGGGATTCATGGTCAGTGGCGCTGAGAGCGTTCAGTTCCAGCCGCCACTCCAGCGGATGAAAGTGCACCTCACCGAGCGTGGATTCCCACGCCATTTCGCTGCGCAGACCGTCCTGAAGACCTTGTTGCACCAGCCTCGGCACAAGAAAGAAACAGACAAGCAGATAGACTGCGAAGAGAGTCAGAAGCCAGAATAATCGTGAGCGATACCAGAGACGGCTGAACAGGCGCGTGGACATGGGAATACCGGGGGATCAATTAAGCAGACCCCCCGATTAAAACATAGTGATGTGAAGAACGATAGTCAGTTGCTTCTAGCGGTAATAGTCGGACAGCTTGGCCACGGAAAGCGCATAATAGTTTGAGCAGTTGTAGCTCAGAATCCCCTTGAAATTGTCGTAGACCAGGTAGGCCTGTCCGTTCTTCTCGGGAATTACCAGCGCGGCCTGAAGGTCGCGGCCCGGTAGCATGCCACCCGCTGAAGTTCTCACCCCCATAGACTCCCAGTCACGCAGGGAACGGGTTCGGGTATGCCGGGTCAGCGCACGGCAGCGCTGCGCCTCATCTGGCAGAAGATTTTCATAATTCTGTCGCACGGCAGACGGCAGGCTGACCTTGCGCCCCCAGGTGTGATCGTCGCGCCAGCCATGTTCCCGCAGGTAATTGGCGATGGATGCGAAGACGTCTTCCTCACTGCCCCAAATATCCTTGCGCCCATCCCGATTATAGTCACGGGCAAACTTGATGAAGTTACTGGGCATAAACTGGCTCTGACCCATCGCACCCGCCCAGGAACCTTTAAAGTCCTCTCGCTGGATGTGGCCATCCTGGAGGATATGCAGGGCAGCCATCAGCTCTTCACGAAAATAGTCACCCCGCCGCGGGTTGTAGGCCAGCGTAGCCAGCGAACGAATCACATCATGGTTACCGGTGTAGGAACCAAAATTGGTTTCAATCCCCCAGAAAGCCACGATAAAGCGGGCCTGCACCGCATATTCATCCTCAACTTTCTTGAGCAGTTCACGATGCTCACGCATCATCTGCTGACCTTTGCGGATGCGGTAGCTGTTCACTTTGCGATTGAGATATCCGTTCAGGGATACAGAACCGGAAAACTGACGGTTATCCAGATCCAGCACTTTCTGGTTTAGCGAGACGTTGTCGAAGGCCACTGCCAGTGTGGAATCGGCCACCCCTCGCAGGCGCGCCTCATCGCGAACCGTGTCCAGCCAGTTATCAAATGGTTGAATCGGCGTATTTTTCAGTTCGGCAACGGCACTGACAGACGCCAGGCTGAGGGCGGCTACAAGGCCCCCGATCGCTTTCCGCAACATGACTGCTTCCCCCTTACGGCCACGTGTTAGAACTTGTTAGAGAAAATATAGCTAAGTCACTGAGAAATTGAAGGGAAAGACACAAAATAAGACATAAAAAAACCCTGGGCGACAGCGCCACCCAGGGTTTTGTAACGCAATGGCAGGCTGGCTTACATCATGCCGCCCATGCCACCCATGCCACCCATGTCTGGCATGGCGGGGCCGGCCTTCTCATCTTCGGGCTCATCAGTCACCATGCACTCAGTGGTGATCATCAGACCGGCAATGGAAGCGGCAGCCTGCAATGCAGTGCGCGTTACTTTGGCCGGATCCAGGATTCCCATCTCCAGCATATCGCCGTAGGTTTCATTGCCGGCATTATAACCGAAGGAAGCTTCTCCCTGCTTGACCTTGTCGACCACCACGCTGGCTTCACCGCCGGCGTTGGTGACGATCTGGCGCAGAGGCGCTTCCATCGCACGACGCAGGATGTTCACGCCCACGTTCTGATCTTCGTTGTCTGTCTTGAGGTCAGTGATGGCCTGCAGAGCGCGGATCAGGGCGACACCACCACCGGCAACTACACCTTCTTCAACGGCCGCACGGGTTGAGTGCAAGGCATCTTCAACACGGGCTTTCTTCTCTTTCATTTCTACTTCAGTAGCAGCACCGATCTTGATGACGGCCACACCACCAGCGAGCTTGGCAACGCGCTCCTGCAGCTTTTCACGATCGTAATCGCTGCTGGTTTCCTCGATCTGACGACGGACCTGAGCAACACGGGCCTCAATGTCCTGGGCAGCGCCGGCACCATCGATCACCGTAGTGTTCTCTTTGCTGATCTGGACTTTCTTGGCAGTACCCAGGTCATCCAGGGTCGCGTTTTCCAGTTGCAGGCCAACTTCTTCAGAAATCACAGTGGCGCCAGTCAGAACAGCGATATCCTGCAGCATTTCCTTACGACGATCACCAAAGCCAGGCGCCTTGACAGCAGCTACTTTGACGATGCCACGCATGTTGTTGACAACCAGTGTGGCCAGCGCCTCACCTTCCACATCTTCCGCGATGATGACCAGTGGCTTGGAAGCCTTGGCGACGGCTTCCAGAACCGGCAGCATTTCACGGATGTTGGAGATTTTCTTGTCAACCAGCAGGATGAACGGGCTATCGAGCTCGGCGCTCATGCTGTCCTGATTGTTGATGAAGTAAGGAGACAGGTAACCGCGGTCGAACTGCATACCTTCAACCACATCCAGCTCATCTTCCAGACCACTGCCTTCTTCAACGGTGATAACACCTTCTTTGCCGACTTTTTCCATGGCGTCAGCAATGATCTTGCCGATGCGCTCATCGCTGTTGGCAGAAATGGTGCCTACCTGGGCGATGGCTTTGCTGTCTTCACAAGGACGGGACAGCGCCTTGATCTGTGCAACCGCTTCGGTCACTGCCTTGTCGATGCCACGCTTCAGATCCATCGGGTTCATGCCTGCGGCAACCGCCTTCAGACCTTCGTTCAGGATGGACTGCGCCAGTACGGTTGCGGTAGTGGTACCGTCGCCCGCTTCGTCGTTGGTCTTGGAAGCGACTTCCTTGACCATCTGGGCACCCATGTTCTCGAGCTTGTCTTTCAGCTCAATTTCCTTGGCCACAGAGACACCGTCTTTGGTGACGTTGGGTGCACCGAAGGACTTGTCGAGTACCACGTTACGGCCTTTGGGGCCCAGGGTCACTTTGACCGCGTCTGCCAGGACGTTAACGCCC
>JAUIAZ010000221.1 GCA_030427465.1 Gammaproteobacteria bacterium
CAGGGCTTGCGGAGGAGCCCTTTACGGTTGGCATTACGCGCCAGAAGGCCCGCGGCAATCATGTTGCGCGGGTTACTGGTGTTGGTACAGCTGGTAATGGCGGCGATGATGACTGCACCATCCGGCATTTTCCCGGCTTCCTCGGCATAAGGCGCCGCGATCCCGCGCTTCTGCAGTTCAGAGACCGGCAGCAGTGAGTGCGGGTTGGAAGGACCCGCGAGATTGCGCCCGACACCGGACAGGTTAAAGCGCAGAACCCGCTCATACTCTGCCGTCTTCAGGCTGTCACCCCAGAACCCGGCGGCGCGCGCGTACTGTTCCACCAGCGCAATCTGCTCATCATCCCGCCCGGTCAGACGCAGATAGTCAATGGTCTGCTGGTCGATATAGAACATGGCCGCCGTCGCGCCATACTCGGGTGTCATATTGGATATGGTCGCGCGATCCCCCACGGTCAGGCGCTCAGCCCCTTCCCCGAAGAATTCCAGATAGGCACCGACGACGCGTTCACGACGCAGGAATTCGGTGAGCGCAAGCACGAGGTCCGTCCCGGTAATGCCGGGGCGCAGGGCCCCTGTCAGTTCAACACCAACAATGTCAGGCAAGCGCATGTAGGAAGCCCGGCCCAGCATGACACTTTCGGCTTCCAGACCACCCACACCCACAGATATCACACCCAGAGCATCAACCATCGGCGTGTGGCTATCCGTACCGACGCAGGTATCCGGAAAGGCGACGCCATCACGCACCTGTACCACGGGAGACATCTTTTCCAGGTTAATCTGATGCATGATGCCATTGCCCGGCGGGATCACATCCACGTTTTCAAAGGCGGTCTTGGTCCAGTTGATAAAATGGAAGCGGTCGTCGTTGCGGCGGTCTTCAATGGCCCGGTTCTTTTCAAAGGCATCCGGCTCGAAGCCAGCATGCTCGACGGCCAGGGAGTGGTCCACGATCAATTGGGTCGGAACCACCGGATTCACCTTGGCAGGATCCCCACCCTTGGCTGCGATGGCGTCCCGCAAACCGGCCAGATCGACGAGTGCGGTCTGCCCGAGAATGTCGTGGCAGACCACCCGTGCGGGAAACCAGGGAAAATCCTTTTCGCGCTTGCGGTCGATGATCTGTTGCAGACTTTCATCCAGGGTTTCCGGCGCACAACGGCGCACCAGATTCTCTGCCAGTACCCGTGAGGTGTAAGGAAGGCCTTCCCAGGCACCGGGTTTCAGAGCATTAACGGCCGCTCTGGCATCAAAAAAGTCTACTTGACTGCCTTCCAGAGGCTTTCGGTATTGAGTGTTCATCATGACATCCTGTAGTTCGTACCCGCGCTTTCAGCGCGCATCCAGTGGTACCCAGTCGCTGTGCTCCGGGCCGGTATATTCTGCGGAAGGCCGGATAATCCGGTTGTTTGCGCGCTGTTCTTTGACGTGTGCGGTCCAGCCAGACACACGGGACATCACGAAAATCGGCGTGAAGAGCTCAGTCGGAATACCCATGAAGTGATAGGCCGAGGCATGGAAGAAGTCGGCATTACAGAAGAGTTTCTTCTCGCGCCACATGACTTCCTCACAGCGCACAGAAACCGGGTAAAGCACGGTATCACCGACTTCGGCCGCCAGTTTTTCCGCCCATTGCTTGATGATCGCGTTGCGAGGGTCGGATTCACGATAAATCGCGTGCCCAAAGCCCATGATCTTTTCCTTGCGTTCCAGCATGCCCATGAGACCGGCTTCGGCTTCATCCGGGTTGCTGAATCGCTGTATCAGCTCCATCGCCGCCTCATTGGCTCCGCCATGCAAGGGCCCGCGCAAAGAACCGATGGCACCGGTAACACAGCTGTGTATGTCTGAGAGCGTGGACGCACAGACACGGGCGGTGAAGGTGGAGGCATTGAACTCATGCTCGGCATACAGAATCAGGGAAACATTCATGACCCGCTCATGCAGCTCGGAAGGCGGCTTGCCATGCAGCAGTTCCAGAAAGTGACCACCGATCGAATCACTGCCGGATTCCGTAGAGATTCGTACACCCTCGTTGGCAAATCGATACCAGTAGACGATGATGGCGGGGAAAGCGGCCAGCATGCGGTCGATCTTGTCGTCCTGCTGACTGAAATCGGTTTCGGTTTCCAGATTGCCCAGCATCGAACAGCCGGTACGCATCACATCCATGGGGTGTGCTTCTTTGGGAATCTGCTCAAGCACGGTTATCAGGGCTTGCGGCAGGCTTCGCATCGCGCGCAGACGGCGCTTGTAGGCATCCAGTTCACTGCGGTTTGGCAGCTTGCCTCTGAGCAGGAGATAGGCAACCTCTTCAAACGTTGCCTCATTGGCCAACTCACTGATGTCATAGCCTCTGTAGGTCAGACCGGCACCGGTCTTGCCGACCGTACATAATGCGGTTTCTCCGGCGACCTGACCACGCAGACCCGCGCCTCCGAGTTTTTTATCAACCATAATCGTCTCCCCTTCTTCTTTGCTCAGGATTGTTTTTCGGCGAACAGCTGGTCCAGCTTCTGCTCGTAGGTGTGATAGTCCAGAAAATCATAGAGGTCCATGCGTGTCTGCATCAGATCAACTACCTCTTTCTGGTCGCCTGCCGACAAGATGTTCTGATAGACCTTGAGTGCCGCCAGATTCATCGCCCGGAACGCGCTCAAGGGATAAAGCACCATGGATACGCCAACCTCGGCAAGCTCTGCCTTGTTGTACAAAGGCGTCTTGCCAAATTCTGTGATATTGGCCAGTACCGGTACATCCAGTGCGTCCGTAAAGGACTGATACTGATCCAGTTCTGTAAGGGCCTCGGCGAAAATACCATCCGCACCTGCTTCAACGCAGGCCTGGGCGCGTTCCAGCGCAGATTCCAGGCCTTCCTGGGCGAAGGCATCCGTGCGCGCCATGATGAAAAAGTCGGAATCCTTGCGGGCATCGACGCAAGCCTTGATGCGATCGACCATTTCGGCCTGACTGACAATGGCCTTGTTGGGTCGGTGGCCGCAGCGCTTCTGGGCGACCTGATCTTCGATATGAACCGCAGCCGCACCGGCACGCTCCATCTCTGTGATGGTGCGGCTGATATTGAACGCGCCACCCCACCCGGTATCAATATCCACCAGCAGAGGCAGGCCGCTCGCGCCAGTAATCCGGCGAACGTCTTCCAGCACATCGTTCAGAGAGGTCATCCCCAGATCCGGCAAGCCATAGGAAGCGTTGGCAACACCGCCGCCAGAGAGATAAATGGCCTGGTGACCGCTTTTCTCCGCCATCATGGCGGCATAGGCATTGATCGCTCCCACGATCTGCAAGGGCTTGTTGCGCTCGAGCGCATCGCGGAATTTCTTACCGGCTGACATAGTGCTTCTCCTCTACTTGAGTCTGACCAAGACGTATCTTGAGATTTTCGCGCGCCGCCGCGATATGACGACGCATCAACATTTCTGCCAGATCGCCATCACGATCCGACAAGGCTTCAATGATTCGGTGGTGTTCACGAAAGGCCCGGTCAGGACGACCAGCCTGAGTACTGAGTTGATAGCGGTACAATCGCAGGAGGTGGTAGAGCTCTCCCCTGAGCATACTGATCAGTCGCTCGTTCTTGCTTCCGGCAATGATGCGGTAGTGAAAGTCAAAATCTCCTTCCTCCTGGTAATAGGCCTGACCGGCGCTGGCCTCAATACCCTCCGCATGGGCGTCCATCAGGCGGCGCATGCCATCAATTTCAGCGTCGGACATATGCACGGCAGCTAGGCGAGCCGCCATACCCTCCAATGCTTCCCGGACCGTATACAGTTCCAGAATGCTTTCCGGATTCAGGGTCACGACACGTGCTCCAGCGTGGGGTCGACGCTCAATCAAACCCCTGACTTCCAGTCGCTGAAGCGCTTCCCGAAGGGGAGCGCGACCAAATCCGAAACGCTGCCCGAGCTCTGCCTCGGAGATTTTAGCGCCCATCGCTACTTCGCCGGTCACAATCGCTTTTTGTATACAATCAAAGGCTCTTTCTGCTTGGGTTGCCATATTTCATGCTGATTCTGTGCATCAATTGGCGTGGATTGTATACAATTTCCACTCTCGATGCTACATAAAAGTGTTCACTCTCCCCAGACTCAGACCAGAGAAGCCGTTTGCAGCAGTTAAAATGTGGTATTGTTGCGTTTCTCAGTATTCAGTCGGCTTCACGGTTGTCGCAACGACTGAATCCCCTCTCCCCTGATTTACCTTTTTCCGGATACGTGATTGCTGACTGGAGGTCTGGCCCATGCAAAAACTCACAAGTGTTGGTGAAAATCTCGTGCAGCAGGTCTCGTCCCGCTACGGGCTAAGCCATGATGCCGTTGTTCATATGCTGGTCGCTGTTAACAACGGGAACGGCTCGATGGCCCAGTTCAACTGCCCTGAACTGGGGGGCTCTGGACAGTGGATGCGAGGGGGCATGACCATGGTTGGAGATATGTTCAACCACGGCCTGAAAGCCACAGTTGACAGCCTCTGCCTGGAGCTTTCTGAAATACTGGCTAGCCACCAGGTGTTTCCGATCATACCAACCGGCACCCCTGGCAGTAATCACTGGTGGCCCGCCAATCTGGGACAACCCCTCAGCAGCGGCGCCCAGAACAATATCCGGTATGCCATCTTTCCTGGAAGGCTGGTTATAGAGAAAGAGGGTGATGTGTCGATCTATGACACACTGAATCACAATATCGGTGGCGTAAGTCAGCAGCAGGGTAGCGGGACTTCTCTCAGCTTCAGTAGTCAGTTCGGCACCATCGCCGTCGACAGTCTGCCAATCATTTCCGGCCCGGCAATGAAGCCCTCCCCTCAAGTCAATTTTGCGGCGCCAGAACCTGAGGAACCGGCACAGCAACCCCATCCTGCAAACTCAACCTCGCAAACCGATCCGGAACACAAAGAGCCCCCTCTCTCAGCCCCTGAGAATCCGGCTTCGGAGAGCATGGAGCGCCATCAGGACCTGAATCAAATACTCGATATCATAGCCAGAATGGCACAATTACGGGATCAGGGAGCCATCACGGAAGAGGAGTATAACGCCAAGAAATCTGAACTGCTGGCTCGAATCTGACAGGCGTAGACTATGTGGCTGAGAACACACTTTGAACTGGAGTTCCTGATTGATGTGCCCTCTCCCTTTGTGCTCATGCTGCGACCCAGGAGTGGCATGCAACAGTGGGTAGCCAGTGAAGAGTACTTGCTGAATCCGAGCGTACCGGCCCAGGAGTTTACGGATGACTATGGCAATCTCTGCCAACGACTTATCGCACCGGAAGGAAAGTTTTCTGTCGTCACATCGGCCCGGATTCGAGCCGACAGTTCTGTGGACGAGGCCCCGGGTGGTGCATTTGTCGAAATACAGAATCTCCCGGATCAGGTCTTCAAATACCTGCTTCCGAGCCGTTACTGTGAATCTGACCGATTCAATGATATTGCTTCGGAGATTACCAGCGACTGCAAGCCGGGGTATGATCAGGTTGTAGAAATTGAGCGTTGGCTAAGGAACCAAGTGCCCTTCAAACCGGGCAGCAGTTCACTTCCGCTTTCAGCCACCGAAGTATACCAACAGCGTTACGGAGTCTGCCGTGACCAGGCTCACTTAGGGATTGCGCTGTGCCGAAGTCTCAGCATTCCAGCCCGCATGGTTGTTGGTTATCTCTATAATCTGCAGCCAATGGAGCTTCACGCCTGGTTCGAAGCTTTTGTTTCTGACCGCTGGTTCACATTCGATGCCACACAACCCAAGAAGCAGGGTGGCTATGTTTCCATCGGTTATGGACGGGATGCAGCCGATGTTGCTGTTTACACCCAGTTTGGTCCACCTGTATACCCTGTGAAACAGATAGTTCGAGTGGAAAAAGACGAGTAATGAGGGGTACCGGTTTGCCGACGCGACCGGGAACACTTCTTTGGCAGTTTCCCTGTGTTATCCATTCGAAGTCAGCTACGGTCGCATTGCTGACATATTATCACTACAAACAC
>JAUIAZ010000222.1 GCA_030427465.1 Gammaproteobacteria bacterium
TTATCCGAGTTAACCGACCAGGCTTTCACTTCGGTCAGGTTGGGGTCCATAAACCACTCTGAAGATTCCAGATTTCTCATCAATGAGGAGATGCGACTGTTGGTGTCGCCTACACCCGAGAAGCGCAACTGCTCTCCCGTTAACTGGACCTGCTCATAGAAAACGCCTTCCGGAACAGTTTTGACCAAGTCATCGAAGATACGGACGATCAGTGGCCTGCGGCCCTGCAGATCCTGGATAACCTTCATCCGTTCAATCAGCGCTTCTCGGCGACGGCGCAACTCATCAATTTCCTTGATCTGTTGTTCGAGCAGGGCGATCTCACTCTGGATAAAGCTGTTACGCTGCTTCTGATATTCAATTTCACTGGTCATGTGGTTGAACCACAGGAAACCCAGCCCTGCTGCAATAATCAACACACCAAACAGGATGGTAACAAACTGCTTCTGTTGCTCAGCCCGGAGCTCTTCTCGCCACGGCCTTAAATTGATCTTAGCCATTAATCGAAGCTCCTCATTGCCAGTCCACACGCTATCATCAGCGAGGGCGCATCATTACTGAGCGCGGACGCGTTGACTTTCGAAGACAGGGACATATCCGTGAAAGGGTTCGCAATCAGTGTCGGCGTGGAAACCCGGTCCTGGACCACGTCCGCCAGACCGGTAATTGAGGCAGTTCCACCCGCCAGGACAACATAGTCCACCTCGTTATACTGTGTTGAAGAAAAGAAGAACTGCAGGGAACGGGTTACCTGCTGCACAACCGCGTCACGGAAGGGTTCAAGCACTTCCTGCTGGTAGTCATCAGGTAGCCCACCCTGTTTCTTGGCCAGACCGGCTTCCTCTTGCGACAGACCGTAGCGGCGCATTATTTCTTCAGTAAGCTGCTTGCCGCCAAACAACTGCTCACGGGTATAGATGGTCTTCCCGTCCACGAGCACGCTGAGGGTTGTCATCGTGGCGCCGATATCAACCACCGCAACCACCTGCATTTCACCGGCGTTATCCAGCTGCGGCAAAATCAGCCCCATCGCCCGCTCCATCGCGTAAACTTCCACATCCACGATCTTCGGTGTGAGACCACCAATCTCCAGCACATCTTCCCGCAGCTCAACGTTCTCACGTCTGCAGGCAGCCAGCAGGACATCGTTCTGCTCTGTATTCTGCTCATTCCGGCCCATGATTTCGAAATCGAGTGAGACCTCATCCAAGGGATAGGGAATGTACTGATCTGCTTCCAGCTCAATCTGCGACTCGAGGTCCTGCTCCCGGAACGCAGCGCTCATCTGGATCACTTTGGTAATGACTGCAGAGCCCGCCACCGCAACCGCTGCTTCTTTTCCGGATGTTCGTGACTTCGACACCACACGCTTCACGACCTCGCCGACTATCTCTGCGTCGGTGATATTCTTTTCAACGACCGAATTAGGTGGCAAAGGCTCAACAGCATACGCTTCCACCCTGAAACGACCATTACTTTGCCGGCTCAGTTCTATCACTTTCACGGAAGTGGAGCTGATGTCGACGCCCAGTATAGGAACTTTTTTCTTTCCAAATAGTGCGATCACGAAGCAGTCCTTCGTCCAAATCGAATACAACCCCTTTGACAGAGGCCCTTCACAAAAACAAGCATAGACAACAAATCGTCTTTACTGAAATAACTGGTCAGAAACACTTATAATCTGGCTCTGGAAACCTAAAGCGATTTCTAAAATCATAGACCTAGAACCAATATCTGTCAGGGAATACATGTTTATTTTTGTGAGGCTGTTACGGTTTGCGATGTGGAGTGGTGCACTGGCTCTGAGTGGAGCCTGCCTGGTCGCAAGCGCGTTCTATCTGGTTCTTGGCCCGAACCTGCCCAATGTTGAGCAACTTCGTGATGTTCAGCTTCAGATTCCTCTGCGCCTGTTTTCCAGCGATGGAAAACTGATTGGCGAGTTCGGAGAGCAGCGCCGGACCCCGGTTTCGATAGAAGATGTACCGGAAGACCTGGTACAGGCTTTTCTGGCAGCAGAGGACAGCCGCTTCTATGAGCATTCCGGGGTAGACATCAAGGGGCTGAGCAGGGCCACGGTCGAACTCATCAGCACCGGCTCGATACAGTCTGGCGGAAGCACGATCACCATGCAGGTAGCCAAAAACTACTTCCTGAGCCAGGAAAGAACGTTTTCACGCAAGTTCAACGAAATACTCCTGGCCTTGAAGATCGAAAATGAACTGACCAAGCCGGAGATTCTTGAGCTTTATTTCAACAAGATTTACCTCGGGAACCGGGCCTACGGCATCGAAGCGGCAGCCAACGTATATTACGGTAAAAGTCTGTCCGAACTGACACTTGCCCAGAAAGCCATGATTGCGGGGTTACCCAAAGCACCATCCAGATACAACCCGCTTGCATCACCCGTCCGAGCAACCATCCGCCGTAACTGGATTCTGCAGCGTATGCACGATCTCGATATGATTTCCGAGTCCGCCCTGGAGAGCGCGAGAGGCGCCCCGGTATCTGCAGACTATTTCCGCACCCAACCAGATGTTGAAGCGCCTTATGTTGCCGAGATGGCGCGGGTGCAGGCTCTTGCCCTGCTCGGACCCACGGCTTACACCGGTGGCTACCGTGCCACACTGACCGTCGACAGCAAACTCCAGTCAGCTTCAGACCAGGCCGTCAGAAAAGGTCTGATTGCGTATAGCAAAAGGCATGGCTACCGGGGTCCGATCGGGCACATGACGATTCCCGACCCCTTGGCTTTCTCTGAAGAAGCCGCACAAACCCTGAGCGCCATCCCCAACAACGCTCACATCAGCCCTGCCTGGGTGACCGCAATCGACGACGAAGCCGGAAGCGCGAAGGCCTATCTGGCAGACGGAACCGAAATAGCGTTGCCCTTCGATAGCATGACCTGGGCCAACCGCTTCGAGTCCAGTAACCGGCAAGGCCCCTCACCCGAAAAAGTCAGCGATGTTCTCAGCTCGGGAGACATTGTGTATGTCGAGCCCTTGCAGGAAGACGGCTTTGGCCTGGCGCAAAAACCTGCCGCACAATCCGCGCTCGTCGCCCTGGCACCTGAGGACGGCGCCATTCTTGCCCTGACCGGCGGCTTCGACTTTTATATGAGCAAGTTCAATCGGGCCAACCAGGCGCGCCGCCAGCCAGGCTCCAACTTCAAACCTTTTGTTTATCTTGCCGGCCTGGAGCAGGGCGTGACCGCCGCCAGCGTATTCAATGATGCACCAGTGGTATTTGACGACGACGAACTGGAAACCGCCTGGCGACCGGAAAATTCGTCAGGGCGCTTTTACGGGCCAACCCGCCTTCGAAAAGCCTTGTACCTTTCTCGCAACCTGGTTTCCATACGCCTGCTCAGACGACTGGGAATACGGGAGACTATCAGCTTCCTGGATAACTTCGGATTCGACCGTAAACGGCTGCCAATGGACCTGTCTCTGGCTTTGGGCAGCGCCACCTTCACCCCGATGGAAATCGCCAGGGGTTATGCCATATTGGCGAATGGTGGCCACCCGGTCACGCCTTACATCATCCGGGAAATCCGGGATTCAGAAGGCGCCACGGTATACCCGGCACAGCCACAAGCTGTTACCGGAGAAATCGCCGGCACGGAAGCCTCTGGCAGACAGGGATCCACTGGTGAAGAAGCTTCGGGCGACTCACCGGAAGAACCCTCGATTACCAAAGAGCCACAACCGCTTGCAGACCCCAGGAATATTTATATATTGACCGACATGCTCAAAGATGTGGTCAGAAGAGGCACCGCCACCGATGCAAGAAGCCTCAACCGGAGTGACCTGGCAGGTAAAACCGGTACAACCAACGACCAGGTTGATGCCTGGTTTTCCGGCTACAACAACCGCATAGCAACCAGCGTCTGGGTCGGGTTTGACCAGCCCCAGACTCTCGGCCGGAGAGAATATGGCAGCCGCGCCGCCCTGCCCATATGGATAGACTTCATGGGCACAGCTCTGAAAGGCAAGCCACAGGAGCCGACCCCCAGACCTGATGGTATCGTGAGCGTGCGTATTGACCCCGAGACGGGGGAACGTGCCCTGCCCGGTCAGCCTGACGCAATTTTTGAGCTGTTTACCGTGGAAACCACACCCGCAGAGCGTGACTCCGGTAGTGAAAGCGACTCTGTATCCGAAGATCCCGGATCAGACATCTTCATGCCTGAGTCACTCTTCTGACACAGATAAAAACACCTGAGCGCCCGCTTTGAGCGGGCAAAAAAAAAGCCGCCCGGATGGGGCGGCTTTCTTCTTGCCGTGTATCAGCTCACGATATCTGTGATCGACTTCAGCGGGTAATGCGCAGGGTATGGGTTGCGGGCAACACCGGTATCCACCGCCGCCTTGGCAACGGCTGCACAAACGTTCGTCAGCAAACGGGCATCCATTGGCTTGGGAATGATGTAATTCTTACCGAAGGTGAAGCTTTCACCCCCGTAAGCATCAACCACTTCCTGCGGAACCGGCTCTTTCGCAAGCTCACGGATCGCCTCAACAGCAGCCAGCTTCATCTCTTCGTTGATCGCTGTGGCGCGAACATCGAGCGCTCCACGGAAAATAAAGGGGAAGCCCAAAACGTTGTTCACCTGATTCGGATAGTCAGAGCGGCCAGTTGCCATGATGATGTCGTCACGGGTTGCCAAAGCCAGTTCCGGCTTGATCTCGGGATCCGGGTTGGAGCAAGCAAAAATAACCGGATTTGGTGCCATGGACTTAAGCATGTCGGCCGTGAGCAGGTCTGGACCCGACAGCCCAACAAACACATCCGCACCGTCACAGGCATCCGCCAGAGTACGCTTGTCCGTCTCGATGGCAAACATCGCCTTGTACTGATTAAGATCTTCCCGGCCGCTGTGGATCACGCCTTTCCGGTCGATCATAAAAATGTTCTCGGAACGGGCACCACTGCTGATCAGCAGCTTCATACAGGCGACGGCTGCCGCACCGGCACCCAGACAAACAATTTTCGCCTCTTCGATGGTCTTGCCCTGCAGTTCAAGCGCGTTGAGCATGCCCGCTGCAGTCACGATTGCTGTACCATGCTGATCATCGTGGAAGATTGGAATGTTGCACTGCTCGATCAGCACACGCTCAATCTCAAAACACTCAGGCGCCTTGATGTCTTCGAGGTTAATGCCGCCAAAAGTGTCCGCAATGCGTGCCACTGTGTCGATGAAAGCCTGTGGGCTCTCGGCTTTCACTTCAATGTCGAAAACATCTATGCCGGCAAATTTCTTGAAGAGAACACCCTTGCCTTCCATGACCGGCTTACTGGCCAACGGCCCGAGATTACCCAGACCCAGAATGGCAGAGCCATCAGAAATCACAGCAACCAGGTTACCTTTGTTGGTATAACGGTATGCCAACTCTTCATCTTTCGCGATCTCGCGAACAGGCTCTGCTACGCCAGGGCTGTAGGCCAGCGCCAGATCCTTTGAAGTTTCAGTCGGCTTGGTGATTTCAACACTCAGCTTGCCGGGTCTTGGCTCGGCATGATATTGGAGTGCGGCTTTCTTCATCTCTTCTGACATGGTGCGGTTCCTGAATGAATAATGATGAAACCGGTAACTGCCGTCAGCAATTACCGGTCATGATGAAGTGGCCCAACAGCGCTAGAACAGGCTGGCCAGATTAATTGTTGCGACCGATGCGACCACCAAAGCGCTTGTTAAAGCGATCGATACGACCACCACTATCCAGCACTTTCTGCTTACCGGTATAAAAAGGGTGACATACCGAGCAAACATCCAGGTGCAGATCACTGCAAAGGGTTGATCGGGTCTTGATAACATTACCGCAACTGCAGGTCACAGTAATTTCTTCGTACTTTGGGTGTATACCTGTTTTCATCTCTGATACCTCTATAAACTTGCCGCTACCGACAACTTGTTTGCCGGCACCGCAAAGCGATTCAGCAGAAAGATTGCTGAAAATGGACGCCGTATCATACCAGAGAAAAT
>JAUIAZ010000006.1 GCA_030427465.1 Gammaproteobacteria bacterium
TCTTGAGCATCACAAACCCAAGAAACCCGATCGATTTTTAGCCGACTAAAGCCTGAATCATGCCCTGAGAGCACTCGGCCCGAGAATTATGCTCTGAGACAAGGCTTCATGAGAAATCCGGGCTAGCTGGTAACGTCGCTTCAATGCTCTGAAGCTGCAAGGCAGAAAACTCTGCAAAAAACTCGTATGCATTTTGAGCGAAATTTTCAGCGGACGTCTCTCCAATCTTGACGGTTCCGGCGATTGAGCCACGTAACATATCGAGAAAAATTGAAGCACCCCTGTCAACAATAAAGTTAACTAGAGGCGAAATCTCGGGAGACCTTTCGGCTACCGTTTTTATTAGAGGGTTCCAAACGCCACTACTACTGGAAATATTCCATTGTGCGACTAAGGCGTTTAAATAAGGGGTATCGCCCGTGTATCCCCCTCCTAATGCCAAGAAATCAATAGCTGCATTGGCCACACTGAGAATACTTTCAGGACTGACTTGCATGGCGTGGTGATAGGAATCAACCGCAAAAAGCACGTTCTTGAAATCATCCAAAGTATTAAGGGTGGCTCCAGTAGTCTCGCCGCCATCACCTCCCGTTAATAATCGCCAACTTTCATATGGTGCAGAGCCACCCAGTAAATTGAAGCCGAGCGTTCCAGACCAGCCCGCGTTTGCCTTGATTGCTGAATCATCTGGGTCCGGTAGCTGTTGTCCAATAGCCCTGTCGCCAAACAGGTTGATACCAATGGAGCTGGCATCAGCTCTAGCTATTTCGTCAATTTTCGGAACTGTCCAGGCGGTTTGACTATTTACGTCACTAAGATCGTTCCAGAGATTCAGTGCCACTCCGTTGGATGCAAACTGCATTTCCTCAACACTAAATTCACTGTCACGCCTAAGCACTCCTTGACGGTTGGTAAATTCGCGAATGAAGACGCTGTGTACGCCATCTCCGCTGTTAGCGCCTATAGCGACATCGAGCCATAACTTAGCATTCTTTAAGTCTTGTAAATCCGCACCGCTTACTGAGCCATCATTAATTCGTTCACCGATGATTTCTGACAGGGTGGTATAGAATGGTTTCCAGTCCCCATCGGGTGTAGGAACATCCTCTCTCTCCCCCCTGGGACAACGGTCTCGGGCATCTTTGATTTTGGCAATTTCCGTATCGTTAAAGCGGTAAGCCATGACATATTACTCCTGTAAAAATGATTTTAATTCTTCAACTGCCGCATCATAAATATGGTTGATGTCATCAATGCCTCTATAGGTATCCCGGTGACCCGCCCAAACGTCTATCATGAAAAATAGTGCCTTTCCGTCTTCGCTAGCATTCACCCAGCCTCGACAATTGCTTCTGATATCACCATGTATTCTGGAATTGGAATCTGAGGGATCTGTGGCAGGAATTCCGCAGGTGGTTAGAAAGGGTAGATTGCTTCCCACTTGTTTGTACCGGGTATTTCGCACACCCCACATAAAGTCTAAACGAGATCGATTTAAAGATTGGCTTGAGGGGTTTATTGGATCGTCCCAGTAATAACGGGGATAAAACTCAAGCTGATATTTCTTATGGGGAAGCGCCGGCTCAAAATTCCATGGCTTTTTTATCGGCTCCTTTAAAGTTTGGATATCAGCTACGCTGCCCCTAAAGAACAATCGAACAGGGGAATATTTATTCTTCGGAACCTTGGATTGGTAGGTGCCCTCGGGTACAAGCTGCCCTTCATGCCAGAGGTAATTGATTCCAAAGTTGTCAGCAATATCGCATCCTCTATCTGAGTAGCGCCTAATGTCGGCATAATTAGGCAGCCTCAATGTAATTCCGCTATCCTCGGTTTTAATGGTGACAAACCCGTTTTCTACAACCAAAGGCTCACAAGGCTTTGGCGGCACTTCCTGGCTTTTCGTCCAAATATTGTAGGAAATGTAAGCTGCGACTACTGCTGCTAAAATGCCAAGGGCCAGCAGGGGGTAAAGTATGATTTTCAAAACCAAAATCATTACGCGATGAAGTTTACTGGACATCAGAATCTCCCTTTCCCTTGAGACGCCCGTATTTCAGGCTCAAATCCACTGCTCATCTCTCCCCCAAACTCTCTTCTTTCTTCCGCAGCAGCGGCGACAGGAAATATTCCAGTAAACGCCTTTCCCCGGTTTTAACTTCTGCCGATATAGACATACCCGGCGACAGGCGCTGTTCTTTGCCTTCCACAATAAGATGCTCCTGATCCAGAAGTATGCGCCCCTTGTAGATCCACCCCAACTGCTCATCGAGCAGGGCGTCATCGGATATATCCAGGAGCGTGCCTTCGATCACGCCGTACTTGGTAAAGTTGAAGGCATCGACTTTCACTTCCACGATCTGGCCTTCCTGCACAAAGCCAATGTCTTTGTTCAGTATGGTTGCTTCGACTTCCAATTGACTGTCTGCTGGTACAATCTGCATCAGAACCTGGGCCGGAGTAACCACACCGCCCAGGGTATGAATCTGCAGGGCCTGAACGGTTCCATTGATGGGGGCCTTGATCTCATACAGATCACTGCGCTGTCGGGCCTTGATCAGTTCTTCGGTCAAGGCCGCTTTTTCCGCCTGAGTCTCTTCCATTAACTGATAGTATCTGGCCCGGTTTTCTGCCAGAAACTGTTGTTGCTGAATGCGGTTGGATTCCAGGCTGGCCTCCAACTGCTGCAGTCGGGCGATTTGAATGAGCTGGTTCTGCTGAACCTCAATCAGATCCTGCTTCAGTTCCAGAAATTGTGCCCGCGAGCCCATATTGCGATTGGCCAGACTTTCCAGTGCCTTGACCCGTTCATGGAGCACTTCGGTCAGACGCCGGGCCTTTTCACCCTCTGCCTTGGCCATGGCCTCTTCACCATCCAGCCGGGCGCCTTCCTGTTGCATGGCCAGCCATTGGCCACGCAGGGCTTCGGCTTCCTGAATCAGGCTTTGCCGCTCAGTGGCCGTTAAGGCAATGCCTCCTGCAGCTGTTTCGTTGTTTTGCGCGGTGGGCAGGGTCCGTGGATTAAAAGGCTCATTAAGCCAATCAGCCAGCAGGCTGGCCCGGCTGAGTTTGCTGCTGGCCAGCGTCAGTTGTTGCGAAAGCCTGCGCACATCCGCTTCTGTCGCGGTCCGGTCCAAAGTCACCAGGACTTGTCCCTGGGTGACCGACTGACCATCTCGTACGTGAATCTGGGCAATGGGCGCACTTTCCAGCGCCTGTATTTGCTTGACCCGCTCGCTGGGAATGATCTTCCCCGGAGCGCTCACGACAATATCAATGTGCCCAAACCAGGCCCAGACCACGGCAATACTGAACAGCGCCATGACTGCCCAGAGTATGGCTCTGCCCATGGGATTGGCCGGCGTCTGCTCCACCTCCAGCGCAGCGGGCTGGAACTGACGGATATCCTCCGGCTTGAGAATGCTGGTCTGGGGCATGCTGGCCGCGCTCATGTGGGTTGCCTCCCCTGAGGCTGGCCTTCTGGAATACCAGCCGTTTGCTGGGGCTGGCTGGTCGGATGACTTTGCACAGGCCGAATTCTTGGGCTGTGATTCTGGTGGCTGTAGAGTCGGGCGTAATAACCGTTGCGCTGCAGTAACTGATCGTGGGTTCCGCTTTCCACGATATCGCCTTGCTCAACCACGACAATGCGATCCGCCTGACGGACTGTCGACAAGCGGTGCGCGATGATGAATACCGTTCGACCTTTACACAGGTAGCGCATGTTGTCCTGAATGATGCGCTCGCTTTCATAGTCCAGCGCACTGGTGGCTTCATCCAGAATCAGAATACGGGGGTTGGTGATCAGGGCGCGGGCAATGGCAATCCGCTGACGCTGGCCACCTGAAAGGGAGGCCCCTTGCTCACCCACCGGAGTGTCATAGCCTTCTGGCAGATCAACAATAAAGTCATGCGCACCGGCCAGTTTGGCGGCCTTGATGACCGCTTCAATCGGCAGGCCCGGATCCGCCAGGGCGATGTTGTCGCGAATGCTGCCGCTGAACAGGCGGTTTTCCTGTAGCACCACACCGACCTGTCGCCGCAGCCAGGCTGGTTGCATCTGCGCCAGATCTACACCATCCACGAGTACGCGGCCGGATTCCGGCACATACAGGCGCTGAATGAGCTTGGTCAGGGTACTTTTACCGGAACCACTGCGGCCAACAATGCCGATGACTTCTCCGGCCTTCACCTGAAGCGAGATCTGCTTCAGTACCGGGTTTTGTTCCGGGCTGTAGCGGAAGGTGACCTTGTCCAGCGTCACTTGCCCTTGCAGCTGGGGCAGCGTGCTGCGATTCGGGTTGTAGCCTGGCTCGGTGGGTGTGTTGAGGATGTCGCCCAGACGTTTGACGGAAATACCGGCCTGCTGAAAGTCCTGCCAGAGCTGCACCAGCTTCAGGATGGGGCCGCTGACGCGACCGGCGATCATGTTAAAGGCGATCAGCTGCCCCACGCTCAGCTCATTTTGCATGACCAGTGTGGCACCAATCCACAGAATACCGACCGTGACCACCTTGTTGATCAACTGCGCAACCTGACTGGCGATATTGTTCAGATTGGTGGCTTTGAAAGCGCTGGCAACATAGGCAGCGAGGTTATCTTCCCATTTGCGCTGCATCTGGGGTTCCACGGCCATGGCTTTGACCGTCTCGATACCGGCGATGCTTTCGGTCAGAAAAGCCTGGTTCTCGGCCCCTCGGGCAAACTTTTCATCCAGGCGACGACGCAGGATGGGCGTAATGATGACTGACAGAATCACATAGAGCGGAATTGACCCGACTACCACCCAGGTTAATGTCGGGCTGTAGTAAAACATCACCGCAAAGAACACGACGGTGAAGAACAGATCAATAACCAGTGTCAGTGCGGAACTGGTAATGAACTGCCGGATGGTATCGAGCTCGCGCACGCGGGCCACCGTATTGCCCACTTGCCGGGACGAAAAGTAACTGATGGGCAGGTGGGTCAGGTGATGATAGAGCCGGGCACCCAGACTGACATCAACGCGGTTGGTGGTATGGCTGAACACGTAATCTCTTAGACCATTCAAGACCACATCAAAGACGGCGATGACCAGAAGCCCGAAAGCCAGAACATCCAGGGTAGACACCCCTTTGTGTACCAGAACCTTGTCGATAATGACCTGGAAGAACAGGGGGGTAATCAGCGCAAAAAACTGGATGAAAAAAGAGGCGATAACAACGTCGCGCAGTAAATGCTTGTATTTGAGTAGCGCCGGAATAAACCAACTGATATCGAAATGCTTTTTTGCGGCAGCCAGCAAACCCCTTCTTGCAACCAGCAAGATCTGGCCGCTGCCGAGGGCTTCCCATTCCTCCTGGTTCAGGATTTTGGGAGAGGCGTTATCGGGAGACTGAATCAGGACTTTGTCTTCAGAGGCTCTGGCCAGAACGACCCAGCGCCCATCCCGGGTCGCTGCAACGGCGGGCAAGGCCAGTTGGGATAGCTGCTTCCACTTGACGTGCTTCAGTGAGGCTTTGAGGCCCAGACTTCTTGTGGCGCGCACCAGGGTGCTGCCATCACACTCGTTTCCGTCCGTCCGTCCGAAGTGATGTTGCAACTGGCTGGCATCGGCCGCCTGCTGATGAAAGCGAGCGACCAGTGCCAGACACTCAAAACCGGAATCCGGGTGCTTCTTCCCTGACTCAGACATCCTTTTCTGCCCCTACTACTTACATCAAGGGTTTCGATTCTGGTAACAGCCTTCCGGGCTATTGACCTGATCACTTTTAGAACGATGGACGAAATGTAACCAATTGTGATTGGTCAGAACAAGTTATAAGGGGGGGATTTTGCGGTTGTTCACATTGTGGGCGCCTGGGCAAAGTTAAACATCTGTTCTTGAGGTTTTTGTGAGCTTGGCAGCTTTTTTGTTGCGAGGGATTTAAATCCGCCAATGTTTGCTTTTTAGCTTGCCAGTCTATGACCAGCCGGCGGCAATGATTGAACTGACTGGCCCCGATCTGTTTCTGACATCGTATTGCCAGTGTTTATCAGTGTTTTTTTTAAATTTTCAAAGAGCCCAGCCTCCGACGTCCATGGTTCCGCAAACGAGACTCCAGATCCTCCGGGCTGACGAAGACATACGTCCTCCCAGATTTAAACTGGTTCAGAAACCCAAGCTTGTCAGATAGCTTCAATAAGTCGTCTCGCGCTGTCTGGTAGGTCACACCGTTCGAATTCTGATGCCCTTTGATCGTGTAGGTAGACCCAGGGTGCTTCAATGCGTGTTTCAGGAGGGTTAGCTGTCTGAAATTAAGTTCGCTCTGCAGCCTTCCGCCACTGGAAAGCAGGGCTTCTGCCGCTTGGATCTCACTCAGCTTCTCTCTCAGATAAATATAAAATGCTTCCGTAGATTTCTGGATGACATCCACCTGGTGTAACAGAAAATATGTCAGATCGTTGCCATCAGTCTCGGTAAGCAAAAAGGCTTCAGCATACTTGGCTGGAGCTGACTTAAGTATTTTCGAAACGGTTACGTATTCAAGGAGCCAGTATCCGGATTTTGCTACAGACCAGTAAAACAAAGCGCGAGCGGTTCTACCATTACCGTCTACGAATGGATGGTCGTAACCCAGCATGAAATGCAGGATGATTGCTCGGATGATTGGGTTAACGAATTCTTTGGAGGACTGGCCGTTGGCAAAATCGCAGAGCCTCTCCAGGCGCTCTTGCAGCTCGTGGGCAGGGGGTGGCTCATGAACCACCTCGCCAGGAACACCCTCGATGTAGATTTGGTCACTTTGGCTTCTAAGTTTGCCAGCCTTGGTCGGGTCGTCCAGAGTGCCATTAGAGACAATGCGATGAAGCTCCAATATCATCGAAGGTGTAAGCTCTTCATCTTGCATCTTACGGATGAAGCTCATCGCATGGTAATTGTTGAGAATCATCTGCTCAGATTTGTCCTTAGGGGGCCGCTCGGTTCGAATCATCTCCTTGGCGACTTGTCGGGTGGTATTGGCGCCCTCCAGCTGAGAGCTGTTGATGCTTTCCTCAATTAAAGACCGGATAAGGTAAGTTCTTTTTATCCCGGGGTCAGTAGCGATCGGGCTTCCGCTGATGCTTCCAGCAGCGTTTCGTTCTATCCAGTGAAGGGCTTCTTCTAGTTGAGATATTTTCACGTAGTGAAAAGGTTTGCCGAGCTTATCGTAGAGCGGCACTTGTTTACTTTCGGCCTGCCTCGCAAGTTTCATGCGAGCCCACCAAAGCTCGTTTGTCATCCCTTCCGGTGGCTGCAAGTGCTGAACTTTATCCCAATGCAGATACCGACCCTTATCATCGAGCGGCCCCGCAGAGTTCAGAAAAACCAAACTCTCCGGTGTAAAAGGCTCTGAATCAAAGTGCTTCGATAAAATGCCATCCAAGGGCGGCGGCGTTCTTGGAATGCCCATAAAAAAATATCCGAAATACTAATGCTGCAAATATTAGTATTTAGGAGCGTGCACTGACAAGTTTTCGGTTTGATTCTCACTTTGCCGCATTGAAGGGCCAGTCGCAGGGGGGCTATACCAGAAGGTGTCTAGTGTGGCCACTGGGTACCTGTCATCGGTTTACTGCAGATAGTGATTTCCTGTTATTCAGCCTGGGCTCCACCGCCACAATCTTACCGTTGCGATAGGTTCCTACTAACCGATTGCCACCGGCATCAATTCGCTACACCAATTTCCATGGGCTAACCTGAGCGGGTTTTACCCAAATCGACTGCACACTCTCTCTAACTGAACTACCCTCTATTCAAACACTTGTTTACCGCAATCCAGCGGAATGAAACGGAAGCTTCCGATAGAGTAGCCTGCGGTTAATGGATTAACGTTGGCAGGGTGAAACCGACATGAAGTTGCCCAGAAGTCTGCAGTGCAGTGCATGGACATTGACGCTGATAGTGGTTCTGCTTGTATCAAGTTTCAGGGTTACGGCAGCGCTGCAGCTGAATGCTGTAGAGCGCGGTGATCAGCGCAGTGGTATCTCTGCAATATGGCACGATCCCGCCGGGGAGGCGTCTCTGGCAGACGCGCTGAAAGCCTGGGAGGAGGGGCAGTTCAAGCCCCTGGAGACCGCGGGTTCCACAGGGCTTAGCCCCGGGGCTTTCTGGAGTGTCTTCAGCCTGGAAAATCCGGGTACCAGAGCCCTGCCGGTGCGGCTGGAATATGTCGATCACCAGCTGATTGAACTGCAGGCCTGGGCCCGCGACACTGTGCCTGAAAACGCTTTCCGGTCTGTGGCAGATCTTTCCCTGAGACGCCCTTTCTCTCATCGGCCTGTTTCTCACAACCGCTTTGTCATCCCGCTGCGGATAGAACCCGGACAGACACTGGATG
The DNA here is from genome assembly GCA_030427465.1 of Gammaproteobacteria bacterium. GTDB lineage: Bacteria > Pseudomonadota > Gammaproteobacteria > Pseudomonadales > Oleiphilaceae > JADJWY01. The sequence goes on from JAUIAZ010000006.1 coordinate 8,340, forward strand.
TTATGGTGCGTTTCGGTTCCGACGAAGCCGGATTCGTATTCCCCAGCCTCCGGGTCTGGACTGAAGATGCCCTCCGGCATCAGCAGTCTCTGGAGACCGGCCTGGTCGGTTTTCTGCTGGGCGGATTCCTGCTGATGGCACTTTTTGCAGGGGTCACCGGAATGGCGTCTGGGGAAAGAATATTCCTGGCCTATGCGTTGTATTCCTTTTCCAAGGTGACGGTCTGGGCGACCATACTGGGCTACACCCATCAGTACTTTGTACAGAATCATTTTCACTGGAAAATGATGTCAGTCAGTGGCGCGGTGACCATCTTCTGTGGCCTGGTCTTCGCGCGCATGTTCCTGCAGAGCCGGGAGTTTCTGCCGCGGCTGGACTGGCTGCTGAAAGGCATGATGCTCAATGCCTTGTTGCTGGCCGCCGCCGCGCTGGCTGAAATCAAGATTCTCGCTCTGATTACGGTGACGCTGGCACTGCTCCTGTATCCAGTGCTCACACTGGCTGGCCTGTTGCGGTGGCGTCAGGGATCAACGGAAGCCGCTGTTTTTGCCCTGGCCTGGAGCTTTCTGGTCTGTGGACTGGTGGTTCAGGCGCTGCGTGATCTGGGGGTGGTGGCGCATACCCCCATCAATTATTTCTGGCCTCCGGTGGCTTCCTTTACAGAAATGCTGACCATCATGTTCGCGATGGGCCTCCGGCTTCGCTACCTGCGCCGTGACAAGGAAAAAGCCCAGACCCGCTACCGAGCCTACCTTGAAGACTCGAAAGCAGAACTCGAACGCCTCGTTACCGAGCGTACCCGGGATCTGGAACAGGCCAAACAACTGGCTGAACTTGAGGCCCGGACCGACCATCTGACTGGTATACGAAACCGGCGCAGCTTCTTTCAGGATGCCAGGAAACTGATGCAGAGAGCCAGCCGGAATGACCAGGAGGTGGTCTTGCTGATGTTTGATATTGACCACTTCAAAACGGTGAATGACCGTTTTGGCCACAGCGTGGGAGATGAAGCACTGAGGGCCTTTGCTTCAGTGGTCCTCGAGCACATCCGGGTAACCGATATTGTGGGTCGCCTGGGTGGAGAAGAGTTTGCCCTGCTGGTGACAAGTGACCTGGAAACCGCCCGTAACCTGGCGGAGAGACTGCGTCGGGACATCGCCACTCTGGAGCAGGAAACCCCGGCAGGTAAGCTGGAGATGACGACCAGTATCGGCCTGGCACTGGCCACTGCGCAAACGGGTATCGATGAACTGGTGCATCAGGCGGATCAGGCTTTGTATCTGGCCAAGCGGGATGGCCGTAACTGTGTGCGGGTGTGGCCCGATGATGCACCCTCGCAGGAGGACTTCGCGGATTCTGAACCGCTCTGACTACAGCCGGGAGGCGGGAACAGTAACCGGTATCTGCCTGAGTCAGGCCTTTTCGAGTCGTTCCCTGATAGAAGTGACAGCCACTCGCTGATCGCTCATCAGCAAAGTCATGTGTGGCTCTTCGACAGCACCCACTTGCCAGGGGGCATTCAGCAGAGCGCGCAGGGCAAGCCCTATCTCATAGAGGCTCATTCCGGGGTTGCCATCGAGGTGGTACAGGCCCTTCGCCTTGGTCTCATACAGGTTTACCAGAGTAGTGGCAGTATCCGGCAAAAAAGAACAGGCAGGGTTTCCGGCACCCTGGCCCGATCCCAGGCCTGGGTCTCTGCACCCCGTGATACCAGCTCCCTGCGGATCCAGGGAGCCAGTGTCCCGCGGAGCCCGGTCATGAGAATATGCCGGCCTTCGAGTGGCTTATTCATCGGCTGTCCCCTTCATCTTCGCCCCACGGACCTGAGCCTGGATGGTGAGAAGTTATTTTCTTCGGGCAGATTATCATAAAACTCAATGGGCGGTTTCCCGGTGGGCGTTGCCAAAATGCCCTGCGAAAAATGATCGTGGTTTTTCAAGTCGTGAAAGGTATCCACCGCCTTCCAGACACCCGGCATTTCGGGGTAGTAACGGGTGTAGGAAAGACTCACCCGCCAAAGCTCATCATCGCGATCAAACTGCTCGGCGACCAGCGCCATCCAGCTGTCTTCATCAATATAAAGCCGGCGACGAGGATACAGGTGGGTCTCACCTGGCTTCAGCCGTCCTTCGATCACCCATACCCGGTGCCGCTCGAAGCGTGTACGGTTTATGTTGAGATGGTGAACGGGGCGCAGGTCTTGCAAATTCAGCTGTTTCATATCTTCGTTGTTATAGGGAACAATCAGGGCCTGCTTGCCGAGATTGACCCAGTCATAGCGCTCAGGTGTGCCGTTAAACAGATCCACCTCGTCCACCACACGGATGAGTCCGGAGTTAGGGTTAACCGAGTCATGGCTCAGAAAGGGCATCCTCTTTACGCGTCGTTGCTGCGCGACATAAGTCCATACTTTTCTGGGTTCCAGACGTTGATTAAGCGTATCGAATACCAGAAGGGCGCCACCGGCGAGCTGCGGAGGGGCCGTAGTCTGGGAGAGGTAAAGCATTTTGATGTGATCGCGGGGCAAGGTTTCGCGATTTATGTCGTAGTAAGGCATGGATAGTTCCATTTCGGTTTCGATCGCCTTACTTTCCCCGCTGGAATAGGTCAGAACCTCAGTAAAGTTTATTTTGGTGTAAACCCCTCGCCAGGCAATCAGGTGATTCCAGAGAACCTCGAGAGCCGAATCAGGTTCTGGAAACGGCGGGCCCGGGTAGGCACCTGCCAGGCCATTGCCTTCATCTATCAATCGTGAAGACTCCCGGTTCTTCAGTGCGGCCTGATAGATGTAGTCAGGCACGCGGTGGGTGCGATAAGAGGGGTATACCGGTACGCGGAAGCTGTCCGGGTACTCAAGGACGAGAGCGGCCAGTCCATCTGGAAGCTGGTTCCGATAGGTCTCGAGATTCGTATGGTCAATGGTGAACAGGGGCTGCTCGGCGCGTAGTTTCGGGAGTTTCTCCTGAACCCATTGCAGACTGTCGTTCCACTCAGGGATGCCCTGATCCGGTGAGCTGTTTCTTTCAGCGCCTAACGGTGTCAGCTCGCTTGCTTCAATCCAGCTGCTGAAGATGAGCGCCAGAATACCTAGAGAACAATTCATCACTTTACTGCTCATGGACAAATTCCGTAACGGGGCTTGTTGTATATTCTAGTCCAGATGCGCCGACACCCACCGGTTCCGCCCACCTGCTTTTGCCTGGTACAGTGCGTTGTCAGCAAGCCGTACTATGGCTTCATCACTGAAATCACTGATTTTTGAAGCACAGGCGAGACCGATGCTGACAGTTACCGGAATAAACTGGTCGAGGTACTCAATTCTCAGATTTCGGATCGAAGCGCAGAGCTTTTCCGCCACAACACCGGCCGCTTCATGGTGGGTTGCGGGCAGCAGAATGGCGAACTCTTCGCCGCCGTAGCGCGCCAGAATATCCTCAGGAAATACCACATGTTTCTCTAGTGTGCTGGCTACCCGTTGCAGGCACAGATCTCCTGCCTGGTGACCAAAGCGGTCATTCACTTTTTTGAAGTGATCAATATCAAGCAGCAGCAGAGTGAAGTCCTGACGGTTCTGGCTAAACTGTTCGGCGTGTTGCTGCAAGGCACCATTGAAGTACTTGCGGTTCCGGATTCCCGTCAGACCGTCGGTGATGGAAAGTTCCAGCAGTCTTTCCTGGCGATCTTTGAGCTGAAGTCTCATCGAGTCAAACAGCCTGGCGAGCTCGTTCAGTTCATCCTGGCTGTCGACCGTGATTTTCTTGTCCAGTCCGCCATGGGCTACCTCAATGGCAGCCCGGGACAATCTGCCCAGAGATTCCCGGACACTGAGATAGAATCCTGCAAACAGATAAATGAACAACGACATGATGGCGATTACACTGGCCGCGAAGACCAGTTGACCGCTTGAAACCCGCTGCTCTCTGCGGCGGTTATGTTCCGCCAGAAAATCCAGGAGCTGGGCCCGGAACTGGTTGAGTTGCTGTATGGAAGCAGAGGTCTCTGCCCAGTATTCAGACCAGGGGGTATCCAGATCTGCGGCCAGCAGCACACGGTCTTCAACGGTTCTGGCTACTTGAGCGAGGCTGCCAACAACCACCTCACCGGAAATATCGCTCTGGTTAAGTTCCTGATGCGTGGTGAACATCAGGGAAAGCCTTTGCTCAATCTGTTGATCCAGCGAGTACAAGCCTTCCAGCGTCGTATTGAGCAGATTGATGCCCTGAGACCCCAGCATCTGGCTGGACAGAAACGATAGGCCATAGGCACGGGCCTCGCCCAGCGTGCGCATGAACAGCTGAAAGTCGCGAGTCAGAAGTATAGCAATCTGGCTGGCCATGACATCTCTGTCGGTCACCAGACCATATTCATTCGCTACCTGCGATACGAGTTGATAGGCCATGGCTACTTGACTGTCAGCTTTTTCGAAAAGCGCTTTTTCTATGTCGCCCTCTGAGCCCGTACTGACGCTCATGTGCTCTATGGACTCCTGAAGGTTTCTGGCACTGAGCATGAACAGCTGGTTTTTCTGGGTAGCTTCGCGACGGGTCAGAGCTGCAGCCAGTTCGAGTGCTCTGGCCTGACTGTCCCGGATCAACTGTTCTATCTCGGGCTGGTTTCCGATACGGGCACCGACGCTCAGGTCGCGGTAGGTTTCAAGCTCAATCACCAGTGGCTGAAGGGTCTGTAACAGCCTGACACCCTGATGGCTCTCACGCGCCTTGGCGACTTGCTCTCGGGCATCCAGTGCCGACTGCAAACCCATCATGACAAGGGGAATGGCCAGCAACATGGAGGTCAGAAAAAACTTAACGGGAAAGGTAAACCTTCCTATGAATTTCTTCGCCGGAAGAAAAAAACTGGAGACCATAGGAAACGCGACCAAAACAGAAAACGATCCCTGAAGTCTAGCAAATAATCAGACAGGGGCACTTCCGTCACAACCGGTCAGAGAGCCCAGTTCGGTTCTGCCACATACGGGTTCCATTCCCGGGCCTTAACATACGAGTGAACCTGCAGTGCTTGACCTGAATCAATAAAGATTCTAAAGTTTCAGAAAATATTGAAAGCTTAGAAAGAAAGCGATGAAACTCGGACCCAAAGAGCAGAAATTCATTTATCACTTCGGTGAAATGGGCAGCAAGTGGGGAATCAATCGCACGGTCGGGCAAATCTATGCCTTGCTGGTATTGAACAAAGAGCCGCTATATGCCGACCAGATTGCCGAAGCGCTTTCTATCTCCCGAGGTAACGTGAGCATGGGGGTGAAGGAGTTACAGTCCTGGCGGCTCGTCAAAGTGCACCACAAACCCGGCGACAGAAAAGACTACTATTCCGCGCTCAGCGATGCCTGGGAGATGGCGCGAACCATCTTTGAGGAAAGGCGCAAGCGTGAGATTGAACCGACATTGTCCCTGCTGAGAGACATTTTGCTCGACTCAGGCTCTGCAAAAACCAGTGAACAGGATGCGTATGCACAAGGTCGCATGACCGAGATCCTGGAGTTACTGGAACTCGTGACGCAGTGGTCGGTTGATCTGCAACGGATTCAGCCCGACAGTCTTCGCAGTTTGATGAAAATGGGGTCGGGCGTGACCAAAATTCTGGAGTTCAAGGATCGCGCGAAGGGTCGCATTCCGGAATCCAAATAGCGAGAGACTCTGGCGAGTCCGAGCATAGTTTCAGATTGCAAAACAAAAACAATAGCAACCGGTTTTCGTTTGTACGGAGGTTGTTATGTTAGAAACCTTAATGCTGTCCCGCATACAGTTTGCGGCCAACATCAGTTTCCATATTCTTTTTCCCGCCATCACCATCGCTTTGGGCTGGTTCCTGGTTTACTTCAAACTCAGGTATCAGTTTTCGGGCGAAGCGGTATGGATGCGAATCTACAGATTCTGGGTCAAGGTCTTCGCGCTGAGCTTCGCACTGGGCGTGGTTTCCGGCATCACGATGTCTTTCCAGTTTGGCACCAACTGGCCGGGCTTCATGGAAACGGTGGGAAATATCGCTGGGCCTCTGCTGGGCTATGAAATCCTGACCGCCTTTTTCATGGAGGCGACCTTCCTCGGCATCATGCTCTTCGGCTTTAACCGGGTACGACCCTGGGTGCATACACTCGCCACGATCCTGGTGGCTGTCGGTACGACCTTGTCCGCCTTCTGGATTCTGGTCCTGAACTCCTGGATGCAGACCCCGCAAGGCTTTGAGATGATTGATGGCGTGGCTCACCCCACCAACTGGAAGGAGATTATCTTTACGCCTTCAATGCCCTATCGATTGGCCCACGTACTGATCGGTAGCGGGCTGACGGCTGCGTTCCTGATTGCGGGTTTATCCGCCTATCGCATCCTCAAGGGCGACCGCAAGAAGGCCCCCCGTAGCGCTTTGAAAAGTGCCATCTTCCTGGGGGCTTTCCTGGCGCCTCTGCAGGCCTTTGTCGGAGACCTGCACGGTCTGAATACCCTTGAGCACCAACCACAGAAAGTGGCGGCGATGGAGGGTATCTGGGAAACCCAGAAGGGGGCGCCGCTCCTGTTGTTTGCCGTCCCAGATGAAGAGTCGCGCAGCAATCACTATGAAATCGGGATTCCCAAGTTGGCCAGTCTGATTCTGACCCATGAACTGGATGGAGAGATTCAGGGCTTGAATGAATTTGTGGGAGAGCACCCGCCCGTCGCGCCCGTGTTCTATGCATTCAGAGTCATGGTTGGCGTCGGACTATTGATGATTGCGGTGTCGTGGTTAGCGGCCTATCAGCTGAAAAAGCGGGGAGGGACCAGTATCTGGCTGAACCGTGGCCTGGTTGCAATGACCTTCAGTGGCTGGGTGGCCACACTGGCAGGTTGGTATGTTTCAGAGATTGGTCGGCAGCCCTACATTGTCGATGGGGTGCTGCGCACCGCCGATGCGGTGACAGCGATCGCGCCGGGTAATGTCATGCTGTCGCTGGCTGCTTACCTGTCCATTTATGGCATTCTGCTCATCGTCTACATTCGCACGCTGCTACACATGGCCAACAAGGCGGTGGGCGTTGAGGAACACAGTGATTACCAGAGAGCGGGCAGTCGAGTAATACCCGAGCTATCCACCCAGTAGGTGAAGGAGATCCACTATGGAAGCACAAGTCAGTCATTTGCCTTTGATCTTTTTCCTGCTGACGGGGTTGGCGATCATGCTGTACGCCATCCTGGATGGCTATGATCTGGGCGTGGGCATTCTGCTGCCCCGACATTCTGAATCGCAGCGCGACATGGTGATTGCCTCAATTGGTCCTTTCTGGGATGCCAATGAAACCTGGCTGGTCATGGCGATCGGGCTGCTGCTCATCGCCTTCCCTGAAGCGCATAATGCGATTTTCAAGGAACTGTACATTCCCACCTGCATTCTCCTGCTGGGACTCATCCTGAGGGGAGTGTCCTTTGATTTCAGAGCGAAGGTCGAGCCGGCGCACAAAGATACCTGGGACCATCTGTTCAAGCTCGGGTCATTGATTGCATCGCTCACCCAGGGCTATATGATCGGTCGCTACATAACCGGTTTCGATGATTCCAGTGAAGGTCTGGTATTCGCATTGATCAGCGCGCTCTGCGTGACGGCGGGTTATGCCTATATTGGTGGTGCCTGGCTGGTGATGAAGGGGCAAGGCGAATTGCAGGCCCGGGCAATCCGCTTAACCCGAATCTCTGGCTGGTTTATGGCCTTCGGTATCGTTCTGGTGTGCGCAACCAATCTGTTTCTCTACAGTGATATCCAGAACAAGTGGTTCAACGAACCCATCGGGATTCTGCTGCTTCCCATTCCCCTGGCCTGTATGCTGCTCTTTGTCATAGCGGATCAGTTGCTCAGGCATATGCCGTTCAAAGAGGACCAGGGATCCTGGCTGCCGTTTTTCAGCGCCGTATCGATTTTCGTCATGTGTTTTGTTGGGCTTGGCTTCAGTTTTTACCCTTATGTGGTGCCCAATCAGCTCACGATCTGGGAAGCCGCTGCGGCCGAGGCCTCACTGCAGGTCATCTTCTATGGGGTCGCGATTGTGGTGCCGGTCATTCTGGCCTACACCGTGTTTGCGTATCGGGTCTTCTGGGGTAAAGCTCGTCCGCTGGAGTATTATTGAGTGCCTCAGATGGATACCGGTTACCAAGCACCCGGATAATCTGGCGTCAGTCAAACGCCCGGATCATAAAGATGTCAGCTCAGCACACAGCTTCTGGAGAGCAGTGAGATCAACTCTCCCTGCCGCGAAGTCCCGGTCTTCCTGAACAGGCTGTTCAGGTGATACTTGACGGTTTCTCTGGAACGGCCAGACAGCGTGGCGATATCGGAAAGCGTTTGTCCCTCAAGAAGCTGTGTCGCGACCTCGGTTTCCGCGTCGGTTAGCCCGAACATGGCTCTCAGGAGGTAGGGATTGATTACCTGTTGGGTATCACGATTGTGGATACGAATCATTGCGCCAGCCATCTGCTGACCCTCCGGTGCAGCGCCGGAGAGTGGGCTGATAACGAGAACCAGTTGGTGGCACTGATGATTCAGTTGAATAATCTGGTCATCCTGCTCTTCCTGCCTGAGCGAGGCGGTGATGGCAGATGACAGCTTGGCCGACAGTCGTCTGGCGGCCTCGTCGTTTTGCAGGTTCAGCATGCCATCCGAACCGATCCGCATTCCACAGTCCTGCTTAAGCAGCGCTCCGGCTGTATCATTGCGGAAAACGACCCTGAACGAGGTATCACAGATCAGAATTCCCCGGTTGATATGGTTCAGGGCCAGTCGCTCAGGTGATGCTTGGCCCCTGGTTTCCTGGAGTTGGATGTGCAGCCCGACAGCGCGGGAAAGATGCACCAGAAAATGATCGAAAACGGAGAGCTCGCTTCGGGTGAAGGCAGGTTGTGCTGCATTTCGCTGCAGGCCAAAAAACGTTACGTGCTGGCCATCGGAAAAGGCAATTGCGCCGGCAGCCTCGGTGACCCCGAAACTATCCAGCCACTCGCCGGCGCGGGTTTCTGTACGAAGGGTTTCCACCTCGGGCCCCAGGTCAAGATTGCTGGCGACGAAGCGGCCCCGTCCCTCATGGAACACCCGTCTGGCAGTATCTACCAGCACATCACGGTGGGCTACATGCTCGGAATAAAAAGCGAGTGCATGATCAGGAATATTGGTTGACCAGGCCCCCAGCAGGCGCGATTTCCGCTCATCAAAAATGGCCAGACAGGCGCTGTGAGCATCAAAGACACTGACAAACTCCTCCAGAAAGGGAATGAAGCCCTTATCGCCAGTCACGGCATTGTAGATATGACCGATCAGTCTGTGAAATTCGTGGAAGAAGAAGTTGGATCCGGGCGAGGCTCTCAGCATGATTTTCTCTTTTGTTGTGAATGCTTGTGCGAGACAGCAGCCTGTGGGTATTGGAAATGTACCTCAGCATAAGCGTTACATATTACAACAAAATAACTTCCCTGTGCTCCCCGAATGGGGGGGGAGTCGCCACAGGCCGGGTGCTATAAATCCGTGACCGTTAGATATCGCGGCTTCGGTCTGCCGGAAACAGGGTATACCGATAACTTGAACAGAAACGAGGATTAGCAATGACAATGATACGAAAACTGGCGTTGGTAGCCGCAATCGCATCTACCACCGGAATGAGTGGATGTGGCGGCAGCAGTAGCAGTAGCAACAGTGCCGCCACGTCGGCAACCATTACCGGGACAGCGATAGCGCCCGCCGGTACTGTCGCCCAGATGGAACCCCAAAGCATCATGGAAATTGCGCTGAGCTTCGTGATTTCCCCGGTCGCTGCAGAAATCACCGGACTGGAGCCCATTAAAGGGGCAGATGTTGAGCTGATCCGGGTCGATGACGAAGGTAATCAGGTGGGCGATGTCCTGGCGACCACCAGCACTTCTATTACTGGTGACTATACGCTCACTCTGCCGCAGGGGGTTAATCTGGCCGGTAATCTGATTGTCAGGATTACTGGAACAAACAATCAGCAGTTACGCGCTCAGGTAGTTGAGCAGAGCGTTGATATCAGCCCAGTCTCCGAATTTGTACTGCGCAAGTTCATTGAAACAGGTGCAGATCTTGATGAACTCGTGGTCGCGGACGTTGTGAAACTGAATGGCAGGGTAGAGGACTTTGACCTCACGGCTGGCCTTGATCTGGATGCCATGTTTACCAAGCTGGAAGATGAAGTGGGCGCTTTCGTCGAAAACGAGGTTGTGGTTGCCAGTGCTGGTGCCGCACCGGCAACGTCGGTTGCCGGTACCTACGTGAATACCGCCTATGCCTTTGCCCTGCATGACAGCGATGGAGAGGGTTACGGGACTTTTGCCCAGGATCTATGGATTGAAGACTTCACTTTTGCGGCAGGCTCCAGCGGGACAGTCAACGTAACCTTCAGAGGGGGAGATTCTGCTTACACCAACTTCAGTGGAACCGCGCTGGAGAATGCCAACCCTTACTACGTCACCAATACCGATGATGAAGAGGAAACATTCGAAGCCAGCTTTACAACGGCGGGTGTTCTCTCAATTGAGGGTGAGTTTGAAGAGGACATTGATCCTGAGGGCGAAAACGGCTGGCGCTATCCGGGTATCACCTACATCTTCCAGGAGGTCAGTGGCCAGGGTGTGTTTGCTGGCCTGACTCATGAGGCCAGTGTCCGTTACGCACTGATTGACACGGATAACGATGGCGATCTGGATGCTCTCGACCCGGAGAGTCGTGCCGGAGATGAAGTTTTCAGAACACTGGAGTTCTTCATCAAAAAGCCGGAAAACCTCACCAGCGCATCCGTACAGGGTGACTATGGCCGGGTATATTTCAGCTCTTACATTCAAAACGGCTTTATCGAGTTGCAAACCGAAAATAACATCGTCGCTTTCAGTGGCGAGTATGTGGTAACTGAGCAGGGCGCTGTGGCTCACACCCTGTTCGTAAACGGTAATGGCGATGCCTCGTATGAATTTGAGGAAGTACCTGCCTCTGAAGCGGAGACAATCCCGGTATCGGCCGATGGCGGCATCAGTGGTGATGAAGGCCTGATTGGTCAGGTCAGCAGCACAGGAGGCTTCATCGACTTTACAGAAACCGATGGTTGTAACGGCGAAAATGCAGCCTGTCAGCAGGGCGACTTTGCTGAATTTGAGAAAACCCTGCTGGTTAAACTGCCTACAGAGCAGTTGGATGTGTCCGGCAAGACCTATCGCCTGATGATGATGGCTGTGCACCTGGAAGGGGGCGGCACCAATGCGATCAATCTGGCTGCGTCTCAGTTCAACACGGTTTTGGATATGACAAGCAATACAGCAGGCACATTGTCAGGTATTTTCTCGGATGTGGAAATGCCGATGGGACTGGGCTCTGACGTAGCTGCATCTGCGGATCAGATCTCTGAGGAAGCCTTTACCATGACACTGGCGGCAAATGGCGCTACGAGTATTGCGATAGGTGACAGCGCTTCCGACCATACCGTGCTGGAAGGTTACTTTAACGAAGACGGAAGCCTGGGCGTTTTCACCACCGGTTACGTTGAAGCCAATGAAGACCGTGATGAACTGGGTATCGCCATACTGATTGATATCACTGAGTAAAACCGGGCAGTTCACGGCCTTAACTGCCAGGTCCCCGGAAAGGGATTCGGCATGACAAAACGGGCACAAAGGTGCCCGTTTTTATTCTGGAGCCTGGATGGGGTACCTGGGGAAGCAATGGTTTATATGAAGCTTTTGTGACGGCGCCTCCAGAGCCAACTGTAGTAAGCTTCTGAAAAAAAAGAATAAGCAAAATTCTGTCTGCCTGGATTTCCCCGGTTACTTTTAGGTAACTGGTTTCCACCTGTTTGCTCAGCATCTACCCTTAGGTTCATGGTTCAAGGAACCGGAACCTGTCAGTCTGCAATGCAGGCATTGAAACCCTGGCCGAGTGCCATGCGCTGTCGGGACGGGTTCTGGTCTCAAGAGGGTTGTCACAAGCTGAATAAACAGGCAACAAGGGGGAGAAGAGCACATGACAGAATTTAAGCTCAATGGGAAGGTGGTAAAAACCAGTGCACCGGATGATACGCCTTTGTTGTGGATCATTCGTGACGAATTCAAACTTAAAGGTACCAAGTTTGGTTGTGGTATTGCGATGTGCGGTGCCTGCACGGTGCATTTAAATGGTAATGCTATCCGTTCTTGCTCCTATCCGGTCAGCCTCGTCAACAATGCCGAAATTACAACCATTGAGGGATTGAACAATGAACACCCCGTACAGCAGGCCTGGGTCGAGGAACAGGTGCCCCAGTGCGGTTACTGCCAGTCAGGACAGATCATGCAGGCAGTTTCCCTGCTGGATATGAACCCGAGCCCCAGCGATGAGGACATTGCCAATCACATGAACTCCAACCTCTGCCGATGCATGGCCTACCGCCGTATCCAGAAAGCGGTCAGACGAGCTTCCAACAAACTGGTTGTTCAAAACCATGTTCCGGACAGCAGCAGAAAGGAGGAAGCCTGAGATGAATTCAATCAAAGCCGCAAGACAAGGCATGAAGCTGACTCGCCGGAGTTTCCTCATCGGGTCCGTAGGGGGATCCATGATAATGGCCTTTGCACCCGGAGCCCTGGCTGCAGCATCAGCGTCCGACTCACTTAAGGACAAGGTCTTCGCACCCACCGTCTGGTTCGAAATCGATACCAGCGGTGCGGTATCAGTCAATGTCGCCAAAGCCGAGATGGGGCAGCATGTCGGCACGGCACTGGCCCGCATTGTGGCGGATGAACTGGGGGCTGACTGGGAGAAAGTCAGCATCCGCCATGTGGATACTGACCCCAAGTGGGGCTATATGGTAACGGGCGGGTCCTGGTCTGTTTTTACCTCCTATAAGCCCCTTTCACAGGCCGGAGCGGCCGGACGGATTGCCCTCATAGAGGCTGCTGCAGGGTTAAAAGGGGTGGATGCCGGGGACTGTGATACAGAAAATGGTTTTGTGGTCACGCCGAAAGGAAAAGTCGGCTTTGGAGAACTGGTACGTGTTGCTGAGTTCAATCGCAGTTTCAGCGAGGATGAATTGCAGGGACTCCCTCTGAAGAATCCGGAGAATTACCGGCTTGTAGGCAAATCGTCCACCGCGCTTGATATACCCCCAAAGACCAACGGCACAGCTGAGTACGGAATTGATGTGGAAATAGAGGGTATGATCTATGCCCGGCCCGTAATACCGCCTACCCGCTATGGCAGCAAGGTCGTCAGTGTAGATGATGCCGGCGCCAGGAATTTGCGCGGCTACCTGGGTTACGAGAAGCTCACAGACCCCAGCGGAACCATCGAAGGATGGCTGGTTGTACTGGCAAAGGATTACCCGACCGCGATCAAGGCTGCCGATACGATTCAGGTGAAATACGATGCTGGGCAGACGGCCGGAGTCTCTGAGGACGATATTCTGAAGGAAGGCCGGCGTCAGGTGGAGGACCCGAACGAGGGGGCCCTGTTTGTCGATGAGGGTGATTACAGTGAGGCCCGGAGGTCAGCCAAAAGGCTGGTTGAAGCTACCTACATCACCAATACGGCGATGCATTTTGCTCTGGAGCCTATGAATGCCACGGCACATTTTGATGGCGGGATATGGCATATCCATGGTGGTAATCAGTGGCAGGGATTGACTCTGCCAACACTCGCCAAAGCGCTTGAAGTGGCCGAAGACAAGGTTGTCATGCATCAGTACTTTCTGGGAGGTGGTTTTGGCCGGAGACTGTGGGGGGACTATATGATTCCTGCAGCCCTAACGGCAAAACAGACCGGCAAGCCAGTAAAGCTTATATTTACCCGCGCTGATGATTCCCGCTTTGATCAGGTGCGCTCAGCCTCGGTATCCCGTTTTCAGGCTACTTATGATGCAAGTGGACAGTTTACGGGAATGGAGCATGCTTTTTCAGCGGGTTGGCCCACCATGGCCATGGCACCGCCCTTTATGGCCGACAGTGTCGATAAGAAAGCCAAGGTAGACATGTTCAGTGCCAGTGGGGCTGACCACTGGTATAGCATGCCAAACCACCGGGCTATTGCGATCAATAATGATCTGGCCCAGAGAACATTCCTGCCAGGCTGGCTGCGCTCAGTCGGTCAGGGCTGGATCGTCTGGGGCCTGGAGTCCTTTATCGATGAGGCAGCACAGGGTGCCGGTGTCGACCCGTTGGAGTTCCGGATCCGCTTGCTTGACGGGGCCGGCAAACAGGCCGGCAAGGCGCCTGAAAGCGTTGGAGGTGCCAAGCGCCTGAGAAATACCCTGGAGGTATTGAAGAAGCGTATTGGCTACGGTAAAGCCTTGCCAAAAGACGAGGGCATCGGGATTTCGGTCACAGCCGGACAGGAGCGCACCATGCCAGCATGGATTGCAACGGCTGCTCATATCCGGCTGGATCGTGAAAGTGGCAAGATCCATGTCATGAAGATCACCATGGTGGTGGATGGTGGCGTGATCGTTCACCCGGACGGTGCACTGGCGCAGCTCGAGGGTAGTGCCTTCTGGGGTGTGAGCCTTGCTCTGCATGAGTACACCCGCTTTGAAAATGGCGAGGTGAAGAATGTCAATCTGAACACCTATCAGCCGCTCAGAATGAACGAGATTCCGGATCTCGATATCCAATTCGTTGAAAGCAACGAAGTTCCGGTCGGCCTCGGGGAGCCCGGGGTGATCGGGATTGCGCCGGCGATCGGGAATGCGGTATTCAACGCAGTGGGGATTCGTTTGCGGGAACTGCCGATGACTCCGGAAAGGGTTAAAGTCGCGCTGACGGAAAAGGTGGGTTGACCATGACTATTCGAATATTTGTCAGCGCGGTGTTGACAGCTTCTGTTTTCCTGTCATCACAGATCCAGGCGGATGCCTATTCCGAGTATCGTGAAAATCCGTCAGCAGACACCGCTTTCGCCTACATTCATCAGGTGGCCTCACACCCGCGCTGCGGCAATTGTCATGGCGCTGTAGAAAATGGACTGCACAGACCAACGGTGGGGGACCGGAGAAAAATTCATCCGATGAATATCAGCTTTATCCATAATTTGGTGCTCCGGGCTGAAGGCGACGGATTTGTGCAGATACCGGATACGGCTCAGCCGGTTAACTGCCGTAGCTGTCATCACAACAGCAACGGCGCCAGCCCTGGTATGCCGCCCGGAGCCGCTAATGATCTGATGCCAGGATTTGTATGGCACATGCCGCCGGTGTCCATGCTGCTGCCGGCAGACATCAGCCCGGCAATGCTGTGTGAGAAATGGCTGGATCCCGCCAGCAACAGCTTTCTGGCCGTGCGGGGAGGGCGCGATGACATGAAAACCTTCGAGAAGGAATTTGTTCATCATGCCAGTGATGACCCCCTGGTGCGCTGGTCCTGGAACCCGGGACCGGGCCGGACCCCCGCGCCGGGAACTCATGCCGATTTTGTGGCTGCGATGAAGCTGTGGATCCGGAACGGGGCGGCATGCCCGGATCCGTCCTAGCAAAGCTTCAGCATCGGCAGGCAGACAAGCCATGAGGACGCTCAGATCGCGCTGGAACAGATCCGTGCTGCGATGGCAGGAAAAGAAAACAGTGCTCACTCATGGCGAAAGGTTTTCCAGGCTCGGGTCAATGGTATGGCAATCTGGGAAAGTAAGGCCGTTCCCCAGATCATGTTGCCCACAAGTGACGGAACATGGGGAATAACGAAAAAGCTGCCGATCGCTACGATGATGCCAAAGAACCGGACATCGCCACGCCCAAAACGATTCGCTACCCGATGCTCGATGGTGTTTCTGAGTACCCACAGCATGGCAATGTAACCGGCCAACCCGAAGCAACCAATCGCTGCATATTCGACCGGATAGGGATCCCAGAAACCGACCTTGACTTCTCCTGCCAGGGCAACGCCCACCATGACACCGCAAAGCATTAGCACAAGATGGGCGAGCCACCAGGTTACCAGTGTGGACAGTTTATCATCTTTGGTCTTGCCGTTGCCGACAAAGTCAAAATAGATCCAGCACATCACAAACATGGAAACACCGCCTACGACAAAATTGACCAGGACATCGGGTGAGACTTTATAGATGCCTTTTTCAGACAGTGTAATCACCAGTTTGAAAAAACCCTCTCCCAGAACGATCAGTGTGAGAAGGGCAAAGCGTTCTGCCATATGCCCCAGACGGGGAGAGAAACGGTCGAAGCGGAGCACAGAAATCCGTGGGATCATGTACAAAGCCTGGGTCGCTATCATCGCCGCAGCGAAGCCCCAGTAGGCGTAGGGCTTGGGCAGAAAGGCTGTGATCGCGAACAGGGACGCAAGTATCAGAAAGTTCCGGATCTGTTCATTGCAGAGTGAATGAGTAGCTGAATTACTGCGCCTTGCGCGGAGGTAGAGCATGGCCAACATCACGCGATTGGCGGCAAAGCCCAGAGCAAAGTAGAGCCAGCCCTTACCCTCAATGGCGGGTATGGCGGCGGCCATGAACATGAGAGTACAGATCATGACCGACATGATGAGCCGGTGCCAGACATCCGTACTCACATAGATGGAATTGAATATGCTCAATTCACCCCAGGCGTACCACAGCGCAATGAATAAGCCGCAGAACACCAGGAAACCACCCACATCCAGATGGTGAGAAAGATAGTTGCCCAACAGAAAAATGGTGACAACGTGAATGAGATCATAGAACAGCTCGGTCCAATGAACGTGGTCAGTCGCGTGATTGATATCCTGATGGTGCTGTGGCTTCCTCCACATCGGGTGGTCTTTCAATGCCATAACGAGTTACCGGTCAGCTGTAAGAATAGGTGCCCCGAATAGGATAGTGATTGCTACGGATCCACTCTAGCCCAGACACCAGGTTTTCAAGATCGGGTCTGACGAAGGGATTATTGGAGATATCGACAACCTGAAGGTTGCCTTGCTCATTGATGATGTAGAGACCCGGCTCGGCGAAGGGATGATCGGTTTCCTGCTCTGAACGCGGATGGGAAATGTAGAGGCCGAGAGACTTCATTTCATCCAGACTCAAGCCGTAGAACAGCGGGAAATTGACCTCCAGTCGGCTCGTGTGCTCTTTCAGTTGCGCTTTGCTGTCACCGGACACTGCAACGATGTCAATATTGATCGCATCAAGACGGGTTTTAAAGTGGGTGAGTTCGTTCAGAAACCGGGTGCAAAGTGGGCAGTGTCGACCGCGATAAACCACAAGCATTTGCCAGTCCTTGCCGGCGCAGGGTTTGCTGAGGTCCCGGGTTTCGCCCTCCAGTGTGGATTTGCTGATCGATGGAAATTCACTGCCGGCTTCAAATTTGAACGTGGTCATCCGATGGTCTCCCTTGGTGAGTTAAGTGTCTTCTAGTATTGGTGAATAAATCAGAAAAACAACGGGTTACTTTTTAGTGACCTGTGAGTTCATGGGGACATGTATTGCGCTGACTGCTTATCCTCGCGCCCTCCAGGGCTCACAGATCTGTTGCAGTCGCTCGCGTATCCAGCGGTGCAGTACGTCCTGTCCGGAACGCTGGTGCCAGACTGCGATGACCTCAAAACCCGGTATGGACCGCTCAAGTCCTATCTCCACCAGTTCCGGATCCGGCAGCAACCGGGAGGGTATGAATCCACACAGATCGCTGCTGGCGATACAGGCCTTCGCTGCGGTGAAAGTCGGTACCGACAAGACCACATTTCTGGGGAAACCCTGGTGCTCAAACCAGCGACTGGCAGCCCCAGTGAAATCGCCCCGGGAAGGGGATACGACCAGCTGGGGAATGGCAGATACCTCACGCACACTCATCCGTTTTTTCGCCGCAGGATTGCTGACAGAGGCCACACAGATGTAATGCTCCGGGTAGAGCATCAGAGCAGGATAATGTTCGGGCACAAAATCCGGGTTACTGATCACCAGGTCAACCTCTCCCGTCACCAAAGCGGTTGTTATCTGATCCAGCTCCAGCTTTTTTACCGCCAGCCTGATTCCCGGCGCTTCCTCACGCAGAACTTTCACGAGATGAGGCAAAATCACCTTCTGCTCCAGATCGGTTGAGCTGACGGTGAAAGTCCGGTCCTGTGTGGCTGGGTCAAACTGTTCAGGTTGCAGAAGGTCTGCCAGCGCTTCGAGGATATGATCCACTTTCGGTTGCAGCGACTCGGCATAGGGCGTTGGAATCACCCCGTTACTGGTGCGAATGAACAGGCGGTCACCCAGTGTGTTCCGCAGCTTACGGAGCTGCTCACTCACCGCCTGCTGGGTAACGCCCATCTGATCAGCCACTCGCGATAGGTTGCGTTCCTGTAATAGCCCTTGTAGAACGCGAAGCTGACGGATATCCATTCGGGATAAAAGAGACATTTGTATCACTCACACCAAGAACTTGTTTCTCATTGTATCCTGTGTTGGCTAGGATGGCAGCCAGTAAGCCATTCAAACCAGAGGGGGCCAAGTATGTCTTCCGAATATATTGTCAATTATCTGCAGCCTGGCGGCAGCCCGGTTTACGACCAGCGTCATCTGGGGCCAGGTAGCGAACAACTGGTCGAAAGGGTTGATCAGCAGGTCGTCCGGGTTCAGGACGGTCGCAGAGAGCCGTTGGCTTTCACGCTCGACAGAAGCGGCTTTGAGCTGGTAGCCGTTGATTTCGGTTTCCATCGTTTTGATCAGGATTCCGAGATACAGCAGGTGCTGTATCCGAAGGTGATCTCATGGATGAAAACCAGGCTGGGTGCTGCTGAGCTACTGATTTTTGATCACACTTTCCGGTCAAAAAGCCGGTCTGAGCTGAGCGTGCACAATCGGGCGCCGGTCAAAACGGTACACAATGATTACACGGCCAGTTCAGCTGATCACCGGCTGAGGGAAGAAACCCGGTTGCGGCCGCAACTGCGGAATCGACGCTATCAGTTTATCAACCTGTGGATGCCGGTTTACCACCGGGTTGAGGAATCGCCGCTGGCGATGGTCGATCTGCAGTCGGTGGCTCCGGCTGATTACCACCCGCTGAAATTGATCTACCCCGACCGGGTGGGTGAGCTGGCTGCCATTTCCTATAACCCGGCGCACCGGTGGGTGTATTTTTCCGGCATGCAACCGGGTGAGGCTCTGCTGCTGAAGGTCTATGACAGCCAGATGCCGCCTGAGCTCAATGGCGTACCCCATTCCGCAGTGGACAGTGTCCGTCCACAGGGCTTTGCGAAGGCCCGCAGCAGTCTAGAAATACGCACGATCGCTTTTTTTGAGGAACATTGAAATGGCAGTACTTGAATCACTCAACCCGCTCGATCAGCGTGTGGTCGGCCGGGTGACGGTCGCATCTGCAAATGACATCGCCGCCCGTGTCAGTGCGGCCAGACAGGCGCAGAGAGCCTGGGCCGGAATAAGTCTGGAACATCGCTGCGGGCAGATTATACGAGCCTACGAGCAGCTTGGGCCTCATCTGAAAGATCTGGCTCACCTGATCAGTCTGGAAATGGGTAAAGATCTTCGGCGCGCAGGCTACGAGGCACAAGGGGTCATCCAGAATGCCGCCTATGCGGTTGAGGATGCGATGGCGGCGTTTCAGACCGAGCCGGTCGCGGGAAGAACGGTGGTTCAGTACCGTCCGCTGGGTGTGGTGGCGGTTATTTCACCCTGGAACTATCCGCTGGCCATGGCCAACAACCTCATCATTCCGGCATTGGTGGCAGGGAACAGTGTGATTCTGAAACCATCGGAGAATACACCGCTGGTGGCTGACCTCTTTGTGCGCCAACTGCAGCCTCATTTGCCTGAGAATCTGCTGCAGGTGGTTCATGGTCAGGCGGAAACAGGAAAGGCACTCGTGCGCTCGGAAATCAATATGGTGGCTTTCACCGGCTCAGTGGCTGCCGGGCGGGACATCATGGCGGGAGCCGCGCCAGGCCTGAAGCGTCTGGTTATGGAGCTGGGCGGGAATGACCCCATGATCGTGATGCATAACGCTGACATTAAGGCGGCTGCCCGGTTCGCTGTGGCCAGCGCTTTCGAGAACGCCGGGCAGATGTGTACTTCTACCGAAAGAGTTTATGTGGACCAACGGATAGCGGATCGCTTCTATAAAGAGGTTGTTACCATCGCCAGTCAGTACCGCACGGGACCCTGGGATCAGCCACGCGTAAACATCGGGCCGCTGGTTAACCAGGCACAGCACCAGAGGGTGGTGCAGCAGCTCCTCGATGCAGAACAGAAAGGGGCGGCCTTTTTGCTGGGTCGCGCCGTGTATGAGCCGCCTTACATACAGCCGACAGTGGTTAAGGGTCTGACACAGGACATGCAACTGGAACAGGAGGAAACCTTTGGTCCGGTGGTGGCCATTGCTGAGTTTACAAGTAAAGACGAAGTGATTACCCGTGCCAACGACTCGATTTACGGACTGGGTGCAGTCGTTTTCGGGGGGCAGGGAGCGCGTGAACTGGCTGAGCAACTGGATGTCGGTATGGTGGCCATCAATCAGGGCGTCGGGGGTATGGGTGACAGCCCTTGGGTGGGCGCCAAACAGAGTGGTGTCGGTTTTCACGGGTCAAAGGCAGGTCACCGGCAATTTGCCCAGGTTCGAGTGCTTAACCAGTAAGGAGGTCCAGCAATGAATGTCACAGTGAATAAGGCCCAGCACGACTTTTTTGTGGTGGCACGCGAACCGGGTGCTGAAAACCCGTCGCTACCCACCTGGGCAAACCACACCGGGAACCCGGCCGGTCTGTCTGAAAATCCGGGCTTACCCGAAGTCCTGCGCAGGGAAATCAACGATGTTCCCGGTGCATTTCAGTTGTTGAATGTGCTGGCACCAGAGGAGTGTCAACGGCTGGTCGAACTCAGTGAACGTTTGGGTTACCTGAAAGATGCCCCTGTATCCCTGCCGCGAGAGGTTCGCCACAACGACAACGTCACCTGGGTAACTGACGAGGAAACCGACCGCTTGATCTGGAGCCGTGTGGCACACTTCTGCGGTCAAAACCCCGAATGGTTTCATAACCAGGAAGCAGTTGGTATCAACGCGAGATTTCGTTTTTACCGCTATGGCCCCGGTGACTTTTTCAAGCCGCTCTTGCTGAGCGAGGATTTTGATGGCGGAGAGACCCGGTTTTTTGTCCCTTCGGACGATCGGATCGCTTCCCTGAGGAACCGGGAGCCCCTCCGGGAAGTCGATGTCAGAACCCCGGCTGGCGGGGTCCTTTGTTTTCCGCATGGGCGTCACCCCATGCACTGCCTGCACAGTTCCCAGCCTATCAGGACCGGAACCAAGTACATCATCCGAACTGACATGCTGTTTACCCTGAAATAAAGGTATGCCTTCTGTCGGGGGCTCAAGGCTTCAGGCGATAGCCCCTAGCAGGATCTCTTCCACGCTCTCTGGTGTAATGTTCCTGTTCTCGGACAGTGCAGTCATCTTGTGCTTCACCAGGTTGTCCACCACCTGGCGGATAGCGACTGGCTTGTTACCGCCATGCTCCGTAAGTTGGGTGGCTACTCCGAGACCCTGGTAGAAAGCTTCAATTGAATCAATGGTTCGCTCAGCCAGATCGCTGCCGCCTTTCAGACCAAAGACATTACGCCCCATCTGCTCGAGTTTCTCGCGCTTGAATTCTACCTGATGACGTAACAGTGAGGGCTGCACAATTGCCAGCGAACGTGCATGGTCCACGTGCCACAGGGCGGTCAGTTCGTGGCCGATCATGTGGGTAGACCAGTCCTGCTCAACACCGCTGGCAATCAGACCATTAAGTGCCTGGTTGGCGGCCCACATCAGATTGGCGCGCCAATGGTCATCGTCGCGATCTGCGAAGCTCTCACCCAGCTGCCGGAGAGTGCGCAGCAAGGTTTCCGAGTACCCGTCCTGGACCATAGCCCCCTGGGCTTTAGTCAGGTACTGTTCGCAGACATGAACCCAAGCGTCAACAATGCCGTTGATCAACTGCTTCTCGGGAAGGGTTTTCATGACATCAGGATCCAGGACGGCGAATTGTGGTTGCACCAGTGGTGAGGCAAAGGGCATTTTTTCCTGGGTTTCTGATCGCGTAATGACGGAGTTTTCATTGGATTCCGAGCCGGTTGCGGGAATGGTCAGAATCACGCCGATGGGCGTGGCCTTCTCCGGCACGTAAGCACCGGTCAGGATGTCCCAGCCATCACCGTCATAGTGTGTAGATGCTGCTACATATTTGGCACCATCGATCACTGAGCCGCCACCTACGGCCAGAATGAAATCAACCCCTTGTTCCTTGATGAGGGCAACAGCCTTATCCAGTGTTTCTTTGGTCGGGTTCGCCTCGACCCCTGAGAACTCAAGCCATTCGTGGCCGTCCATTGCCGCCTGAACCTGTTCGTAGACCCCGTTCTTTTTGATTGAGCCGCCGCCGTAGATCACAAGAACTTTGCGGTTGGCGGGAATGGCCGAGGAGATCGAGGCAATCTGCCCCTGGCCGAAGAAAATCTGTGTGGCATTGCGATAGCTAAATTTCATCAGACAGCACCTTTTTGCATGACAAATGACTGGAGTGGCATGCATAATAGTCTTGAATAGAGTCCTTTCACAGGTCGGATATTCCAAATTAAATGCCTAATACTACAGATCTCGGTGCGGGGGTATGTGAGGAAGCAAGTGATGCTCAATGACCTGATGCAACAATATGTTGATTACAAAAACCTTCAGCACCTGGAGGGGATGGTGAGGACAAAAGTGGAGGGTGTTGTTTTTTTTCGCCGAACGACCAGCTATCCCAGACAGCCGATGTTGCATGAGTCCGGGATCATCGTACTGGGGCAGGGTCACAAGAACATTTTTGCCGATGGGTCGGTGATCCGTTATGGCGAGGGAAAATGCCTGATCGTCGGAATGCCTCTGCCTCTGGATTGTGAAGCCATTGCCGAGCCAGGCGCTCCTCTGATGGGCATCAGCATCCATATACCGCTTGTTCTGTTGCAGAAACTGGTGAACAAGTTCAAGGAGCACCAGCAAGCGGTAGAGAGGTTGAGCAAGGTGCGGGCCCTGTGTGTACAGTCTGCTGAAATCGACCGGAAAATGGAGGATGCCTGCCGCCGCTTGATGGAAGCCCTGTGCAATGACCTGGAAGCGGAACTGATCGGCAGCGCTCTGCTCGAGGAAATTGTTTATCGGGCACTGTTGAGCAAGGGGGGAAGCGTGCTGTTTGAGCTGGCGGACCAGGAAGGAAGATACGCGCGGATCGCCACCGTTCTGGAGAAAATCCACCAGAACTATTCCGATTCGATCAATGTCAGTGAACTGGCGTCATCTGCCAATATGAGTGTGTCTGCATTTCATAATGCATTCCGCAATGTCACCCTGGAGACACCCATACAGTACATCAAGAAAGTGCGCCTGAACCGGGCGCGCGAACTGATCAGTTACGAAGGAAAACGGGTAAATGATGCGGCAAGAGCAGTGGGCTACGCCAGTACTTCGCAGTTCAGCAGAGAGTTCAAGCGACACTTCAACGAGTCACCCAAAGCGGCCAGTGTTGCCACCGCTTAATTTTCGGGTAGGTATTTCCGGCGTATCTGTGATACCACGCCATCCTTCTGCAGCTTCTTCAGCTCCTCATTGAACTGCCTGACCCGATCCGGACTTTCGGCCACCTTGCGGCTGAAGCAGGCGAAATAGGGGGCCTGACTCAATTCCCGGTAGTTTACTGCAACGGAAGGCCCAACTTTCCTCATCAGCGAGAAGCGCACCGGATCGGCAAAGGCGTAAAGTACGTCGATTCTGCCGGCGAGAAGCATTTCTGTGAGAAGCTCATCCCTGCCGGCATACTCAAGCTTGCGGATACCCGCATCGAGAAGCTCGTTTTCCAGGCTATAGCCGCTAACGACCCCAACCCGCAGACCTTTAAGTTGCTCAAGGCTTTCAGGCACCGGTAGGCTGGTGGCCGCCATCTGGAAAAACCCCTTGCTGATACTGCCGGTCTGATCGGTGTAAATAAAGTCCCGCTCACGTTCCTCTTGCCAGGAACAGCTGCATAGCGCATCCATCTTGCCGCTCTGGACGCTGACGTAGGCGCGTTTCCAGGGGAAAAAATGAAAAACGGCTTCGTAGCCCATTGCCTGACTGATCTTCTGTATCACCTCCACATCAATACCCGGTCTGGCTACAGACTCAGGTTTTCTGATTTTTAGCGGAGGGAAATCATTACAGGCAAAATGCAGGGTTTTGCTGGTTTCAGTGACGCCGTTATTGGCAGAGGCTGAGGCCGGAATCAGCAGGCAAAGAAAAGCCATACCCATCACGGGTATGGCCTG
>JAUIAZ010000223.1 GCA_030427465.1 Gammaproteobacteria bacterium
CTTGTTGCGCTATGAACTGCACCGTGTGCACGTGGTTGAGGCGACCCTGAAATCCGGCCAGCGTCATATCTATGCCAAGCGCGTGTTCTACGTGGATGAGGATACCTGGCAGGTTTCAGTGGTTGACCACTATGATGGTCGCGGACAGATGTGGCGGGTCGCAGAAGGTTACAACGTGATTTTCTATCACGTGAAAGTACCCTGGTATGCTGCAGAATCCTTGTATGACCTGTTGTCCGGTCGTTACCTGACCAACAGCCTGACGAACGAAGAGCCCAAGCCTTACAATTTTGAGATTGAGGCCAGCTCCAAGGAATTTACCCCGGCTGCCCTGAGGCGCTCCGGCCGTAAATAGCCAGCGGATAACAACACAGCAAACGCCAGCCTCAGAGCTGGCGTTTTTTATGGTCTTTACCCAGTTGCTCCAGCAGAGCGTCTTTCTCTGACCACAGCTCGCCCACCCATTGCTGGAATTCATTCCGGTATTGCTCGTCGTTGGCATAGTCCCGGTTCCGGTACCTGGCCGGAATGGGGGCCACTTCAGCGACCACGTGAACCTCCCGGATACGCCCGTTAATGAAGTTCCAGAAGCCTGGCACGGTGTAAGGATAGTAAATGGTGAGGTTGATCATGGTATCCAGCTCTTCTCCCATGGCACCCAGTACAAAGGCCGCACCGCCCGCCTTCGGCTTCAGCAGGTGCTGGTAGGGCGACTGCTGTTTCGCATGCTTTTCAGGGGTAAAGCGGGTTCCTTCCATAAAGTTGAATACGCTGACAGGAATGTGCTTGAACTTCTCGCAGGCCTTGCGTGTGGTCTCCAGATCTTTGCCTTTCAGTGCCGGGTTTTTTTCGATTTCAGCCCGTGAGTAGCGTTTCATGAAAGGGAAGTCCAGTGCCCACCATCCGATACCGATCAGCGGGACCCAGATCAGCTCCTGCTTGAGGAAAAACTTGAGAAAAGGCGCTTTGCCAGCCAGGATTTTCTGCACGATCAGGATGTCTGACCAGGTCTGGTGGTTACAGGTCACCAGATACCAGCCTTCCCGGTTCAGATTATCGAGGCCGCTGACATGAATCTCCGGGGCATTGAATGCATCCAGCAGCCAACCGTTCACACGGATCCAGCTCCACGCCGACTGCTCAAGAATTCTCGCCAGAACCACCTGGAACGGTCGCAGGGGTAACAGAAATTTGAGTACACCGCCGATCAGAAAAACAGGGAAATGGATCATCGTGGAAAGAATAATAAATGCCATGACCAGGCTGCCTTTCAGGCCATGTGGCAAACGTTTAAGCATGGGGTGCTCCCAGTGATAGAAAATCAGAACTGTGGCATCATGAGCCAGACAAGAGGTTATACGGAATCCGGATTGATGAAAACAGGACTTGGAGTGGCCAAACTGCTGATTGCGGCTTTCTGGCTACTGGAATTGGCCAATCTGCTGGGGTTTGTGCCGGAACGGGGCAGTAATCTGTTGCATATGCTGGCCCTGCTGGCAGTGGGGGTGCATGTCGTTGAGTGGTTGCTGGTCGGGCGTCGACTCTACAACGGACATCCCGAGCGGAAATACCATCTGTTCATGGTCATCCTGTTCGGGATGGCGCACATGGCACCGGATTTCAAGAAACTGCAGCAGGCCGCCTCTGGTGAGGATTCCTGAAGAGCCCCAGTGCGGGGCTCCCAAGGCGGGGTTTCTCAGTCAGAGTCCTTGGTCAGGCGCAACTGTCTGTAACCATAGAGCAGCCCGACCCGGTCGCCGTAGCGCACGCGCAGCACGAGCAGGTTACCACCGCTTGCAGCCATGCCTTCCAGGACCAGGTTATTGGCTCCGCCTGTCGGGTCGGGGAAATCCAGTACCACCTGATTGCGAATGGCGGTGCCTAGCGTGGCCAGGTTGGTTTGCGGATTCACCGTATACTGGGCAGACGTGTCTGCGAGACTGTCTACGGCACGGGTACCATGGTTCCCGGTGAGTGTGATTTCTTCCAGATCCAGGGTAAAGGTGCCGGTGCCATCCACGCTCAGTGTGGATCCGTTGTGGTTGTGAATCCGGGTGCTGGTGTTATCCACGGAAATGGAGTTGCCCTGCAGGTAGAAAGTGCTGTTTCTCAGGTCAGGCACATCATCACTGACTGCAATGGCATGGGCGATGCCGGAACCATTCTCCAGGGTGAAACTGAGTAGGTTCCCCAGCGGGTCGCTGATGCCTGACCAGTCATCTACTCCAATGCGGCCCTTGAACAGGTCATCATATCCCCCTGAGCTGTTCAGGCGCAGGTTGGGCAGATTTTCCAGTTCGCGGATTTCAGTGTCTCCGGACTGGCTGCTGCTGAACGCGATAGCGCTGTCTGTAAAGCTGCGACCGATGGACTGGGTGTTGAACACATCACTGCCACCCAGGTTGTTCGTATCAGCCGGGGTCGGTTGTGATTCGTCGATGCGGGTGCCGTTGATGGTCCAGTGGTCCATTGACGTTTCCCAGACGATTGCCGGGTCAGTCGCAAAGCGCTGCTGCAGGCTGATTACGGCATAGCGTCTGGCATCCAGTGTGCCGAGTACGAAGCTTGTATTGTTGGGTGCAGCAGCACTGTGCATGGACCAGGCGAAAGTATTCTGGGTTTCCTGTCTTCCGCGACGCTCGAAATTGGAACCGCTTTTTTCCAGCGCCAGAATCTGTCCGGTGCGCCAGAAGGCTGAGGCAAAGCTGTCACTGTTCTCACTGGAGGTGCTGTTACGCATGGTGTACACACGGTTGTAGTGCGGGTTGAACAGCCAACCGGTCGGGTCGGGCTCGTCACGGTTGAGGACCACCTGGAACTGGATCCGGGCCAGATCCATCAGGCCTTCGGTATTAAGGAAGGAGATGGTCGAGCCAACGAATTGCACAATGTCGTCATTGGTAGGCAGGAGTCCACTGGCATAGTTGGCCGGTGCCACCAGGGTATGGGTTCGGCGCTCGAACGGCGTCGTTTCAACCAGCAGGTTATTGATTACACCAAGTATGCTTGGGCTGAATACGAAAGACGGGTAGAGGTAAGTGGTTCGTTCGTTTCCGGTCTGGATCAGAGGCACGCTGGCCTGGCTGCTGAAAATCAGATTGTCCCGGGTGGAGTCGGGGTTGCCCTGGTTCATGCCAAGACCGAAATAAACCGAGTTATAGGTGCCATCACGGGCATCCATCACCGGGGTGATGCTCTGACCCGCAGACGTGGTCAGCTTGTCTTCCGGAATCGCACGCGCAAACTCAGCCACGTACTGCTTCACTGGCAGAGTGTTATCCAGGTAAGTCATGAGCTCTTCGAGGTTCAGGCTGTCCGGAAGGTCAATCTCGAAGTCCTGCAGGCCCTCCATCAGGGCCAGCCAGTTGGTCACCCGCTGATCATTCTGGTTTTCGCATTCCGCGTCTCCGGTGGAGCAGCTGACAAAGGCATCCAGTTGGCTCTGGGCGGTAAAGCCAAAGCGTTCATAAACCCGCCTGACCGCATATTCGGTAACCGCGTTGATTCGCAGGCTGCTGTTCTGGGTTGGTACGGCGTGCCGCAGCTTGACCCCATTGGGCAACTCTGCCACCAGCACCAGATCGAGGCGGTTGGGCAGCGAGCCACTGAACGTCACCGTGTAGGAGCCGTCCGGATTCCGGACGGAGCTGTAATCACTGGGGGAGATGACATTGCCGCTGATAATCTCTCCCTGGTAATCGAGCTGGGCGACAGAGATGGTCGCACCGCTGATACGCTCCCCCGCGTCCAGGACGGCGTAGGCGGAGGCTGGGAGAATCCATTCCAGAAGCTGTTGGGTCACAGTGGCATTCTGCATGCCACTGGTCGCCTCTACAAAGAAGCTGACGCTACGCGGGTCGGCGGGCTTGGCAGGGCGGCTTGTGTCGGGCAGGGCGCCGTCTTCATCGAGGATCTGGTTCTCGCTGTTGTCGCCAAAGGAATTACCCTGGTCCCGGACCAGATCAGGGGATTCGCTGGTGTACCAGCCGCAACCTGCGACCAGAGACAGTGCCAGCAGAGCCGTCAGCCTGCTGGCGGAAAAGGGGTTCCGCATGCCTTACTCCGCGATGAGCGAAAACCCTGATTATACGGCAAGCCAGGTAGGACCGAAACTTCCGCTCCGGTGCCTTTGCGAAACTGTGATGTCAGTCCGGTCAGAAGAACAGGGTAAAGCCGAGGTGAAAGGATTCATCCAGCGTCTCTTCATCGCCACTCTCTATCTTTGCCCTGATACTCCGGTAACCCCCATAAATGTCGGCGCTCTGTATCACGCGGTAAGTGGCACGGATGTCGGTGCGGTAAAAGCGCTCAATATCACTGAAAGAGGTGATGGCTGGAGCCAGGTGGAAGCCGGCTTTAAATCCCAGGCCTGGCACTTCCGGGACTTTGACATGGGCATAGCCACCCAGGCCGACGGCGGTGCCGTCCAGGTCATCTTCCTGGAAAGTGGATAGGCGGGCGCCGACGCCGACGGTTGTTGGCAGGTTGCCGATGGCAGTTTGTCCCCGGGCATGCATGTCCAGGTTGGCGACGTTGGTACCACCTTTCCGGTAGACATAGCCCCCACCAAACTCGACCTCCCGGCTGTTGGTAAGAAAGTTGAGCTGGCCGTTGACAGATCGATTGCTGATGTTGAGATCGGCTTCATCTGCAAGACTGGCAAAGGAGATCATCAAGCCAAGACCTGCAGCAACATAATGACGCATTATGGAATCCTTGAAAGGAACGAATGTAATCAAGGCATGTTACTGTTTCTGCTGAACAAGCTCAATCACCGCCGGGATGATAGACGATGGCAAGAGTGCCGGCAAAATCGGGCGAAGCGGAGGGGTTCAGGTCTTCGGAGAAGTGAGTCTGAACAGCCCAGTTGTCACTCAGTGTCCAGTCAAAGCCGGCCAGCAGTTGCAATGGAATGCCTGAAAGCTCTTCAAGTTCGCTGTCATAAAATCGGGAATGCGTTTCCAGATGCAAACGCAGGGCCACCCAGGATGTGAGTGACCAACGGGTGCTTGCCTGCAGACTGGCGACAACGGGTTCCAGAGTATCGGCAAGCGCGACGTCGCCTTTTTCATTCCAGGTTACACCACCGGCCAGACGGTTTTCGGTTTCAAAGCCGGCCACTATCCGGTCGTGACGCATTCCCAACCCGAGATTAAGCCCGTATCCTCCGCTCCCGGTCAGATCTTCCGCCGACCCGGTAGGTAAGCGCAGTTCTACCTGTCCCAGTAAGTCTGCTGATCTGAACGGGAATGAGCGGTAAAGAGCAAGCCGCACATCACCGATCCCGCGGGAGCCCTGATTCTGTGCGTAAACAGTCTGTGCTTCACGCTCGTAAACATAGGCGATCTGGTTATTGGTGGCCTCTTCGCGGCCACCCTGAGGCAGGCCGAACCACTCATGCCAGTCATAGATCAGGTTGTCCCAGATACCCCTCTGGTGACTGACGTAGGGCAGTGTCACGCCGGCTGACCATTCATCCGACAGTGCAACCCGGGCACTCAGCGTGCTTAGCCCCACTTCTCCGTCGATCAGCAGATCTTCGTCTCCGTGATCTTCGTCGACAAACCAGTTGGCCTGCATATGCTGGATCTGCCACTGTGTCGTTTTGTCTTCCAGGGGGTCAGTGCGCCAGGCGCTTGGAGCATAGGGCAGGTAGAACGGGTTCACCGTATGGCTCTGCCAGTTCTCAGCCGAAGCCGGGTGCCAGGCGCAGGATAAGAGAGAAAACAGAAGCGTGGGGCAAAGAGTGGGGATCAAGTGTTTGATAGAAAGTGTTTTTCTGGCTAGGGGCATGCCGCTGGAAACCTTGGTGATTGAGGACTATTAATAAGGCATATTGCTCATCTTCTTTATAGTGGGCAATACCGGTACTATCCAGATTGAATGTGAGTGTTTTCGTTCGCCGAGGTGTCATTTGCTGAGCCAGTTCATCGACAGGTTGAGA
>JAUIAZ010000224.1 GCA_030427465.1 Gammaproteobacteria bacterium
GGCAGGCTGAAGCCCTTGAGGTAGCTGCGCTTCACAGCATTTCCGGCCGGGTTCGGGCGGGTGATCTCTGGCAGCGGGTGCCCTTCAGGCAACCACACCACCAGACCTCTGCGGTTGCCCTGCTTGGTGGGGGCACTCCCGTAAGACCGGGGGAGATGACACTGGCGCATCGGGGTGTACTGTTTCTGGATGAGCTGGGGGAGTTCCGCTCAGAGGTGCTGGAGTCTCTCAGACAGCCACTGGAAACGGGTTACGTCCAGCTTTCCAGAAGTCAGCACACCTACACTTTCCCGGCTCAGTGTCAGCTGGTGGCCGCGACCAATCCTTGCCCCTGTGGCTCATGGGGAGACTCTGAAAAAGGCTGTCAGTGCACCCTGTCCCAACGTCAGCGCTACCTGTCACGGCTTTCTGGTCCCTTGCTGGATCGTTTTGACCTGCACCTGAGTGTCCACCGCGTGAGCTACCGACAGCTGTCGCTGTCCCAGGAAGCGGAGTCATCCGATCGCATCGCCAACCGGGTCGAGGATGCCCGGGAGCGACAGATGAGGCGGCAGGGTTGTCTGAATTCAGCGTTGTCCGGTACGGAACTGGCCAGATTCTGTAACCTGGGGCCGCCAGAAAACCGGATTCTGGAACAGGCCAGTCAGCGGATGCAGCTGTCTGCCAGGGGTTGCCACCGCTTGCTTCGGGTGGCTCGCAGCATTGCCGACCTGCAACACAGTGATCGAGTGGGCACGGCTGCCCTGATGGAAGCTCTCAGTTACCGTCAGCAGATTCTGCCGCGGGATGAGCGCTTGCAGGCGACCCAGACGGTCGTCTGAGCCGCATCGCCCGGCTCAGGCAGCCCCATTGGCCGAGGGTTGTCCCATCCAGATGCTGAGCGTGTCCTCTGTGAGCTGGGCGAGGATGTGCCGACCTCGCCAGATCATCAGCTCAATCTTCTGGCGGAGTTGGAGGTAGTCATGGACTTCCACTTCAGCCGGGAACCCGCTCTCGGGAAAGGCGTAGGCGATGTGGCGAACGCTGGTACTGACAAAGCGCTGCAGGAAAGGCAACTGCTCAGCCAGTTTCTCGTAGCCGGGAGTGCCCCCATTGTGTGCAAGGCCCTCATTGATGCAGCGGATACGGGCCAGCGCCTCCAGCAGATCCGGCAGCTCCTTCAGGTAAAGTCTTGCCAGCTGCCGGCTGGAATCCGGCAAGCTTTCGAAGCTGCTGCCATCAGGTACCTTGCCGAGCTCGCCGAGTATCTGAGTAATCAGCGCCTGGTGTCTTTCAATGGCTTCTTCCGGCGTCACGTTGGATCTGAGGTACTGAATGTCGAACCAGTTGGCCGCCATCTGTTGCCAGTCTTCCTCGGTAATCCAGGGTTCCCGCTGGCTCTGGATGCCTCTCAGGGCATCAATGATGGCGTTGCGCTGTGCCGTCAGGTCGACCGCTTCACCGGCGATCCAGGGCAGGCACAGAGCACGGTGCTCGTGCACATAGGCCAGCAGGTCAAGCAACCCTTCAACCAGTAGCAACTGCTGCTGTCGCGAGCGATGGTGCTCAAAGGCACCTTTGAGTAACAGATTTTGTTCTTCCATTTCGATCCACTCGATTGAACCGACTTCTCCTTGATGCGGCCTCCCGGCACGACATCCCCCAATCAGTCATATGCACAAACAGGGCCAGCCTGTAAACCCTTGTTATTGTGCAGGCAAATGGGGGGAGGCAAGCGGTGTTGCACCAAAGCAGTGCAAAAAATGCTCACATTGAAGCACCAATGGGCTTGCAGTCTGTCTTCAGGCTGTATATAAACCGCGCCAGAGCGGAAAAGGAGGTGATATGACCGATAAACCAGTTGAGCCGGCCGCGCAGCGTGGTATCCGGAGTTATGTGATTCGGGGTGGGCGCATGACGGTAGGGCAGGCACGGGCCTGGGACAGCCAGTGGCCACTCTGGGGGCGCGAGCCGCAAACCCGAATGCCGGATTGGGACAGTGACTTTAACCAGTCGGGGCCCCTGGTGCTGGAGATCGGCTTTGGTATGGGGCAGTCGCTGGCCGCGATGGCGGAAGCTGCTCCGGATACCCGGTTCATAGGTGTCGAAGTCCATCGCCCCGGAGTGGGGGCCTTGTTGATGGAAATTGAAAAACGAGGCCTCACTAACCTGCGCCTTTATTGCTGTGATGCCAATGACGTCATGAGCCGTTGTTTGCCGGACCAGAGCCTGGACCGGATCCAGCTGTATTTTCCAGACCCCTGGCACAAGAAAAAGCACAACAAACGCCGGCTGGTGCAGCCGGACTGGTTGCGCCAGGCCGCCCGCAAACTGAAAACCGGAGGTCTGTTCCATATGGCCACTGATTGGACGCCCTATGCTGAGCATGCGGTAGAAGCTTTTGCCGAGGTTGCCGGTTTCCGCAACCTGGCGAGCGCGGGCGACTATGTGGAACAGCCTGACTGGCGACCGAACACCAAGTTTGAGGCCCGCGGGGAGCGCCTGGGTCACGAGGTGCACGACCTGCTCTATGAGTGGCAGGGGGACTAGCCAGGCGTTCAGATCATTCCACGAGGAATTCGGACAGAACGGAGTTCAGGTAGTTGAAGCCGGTCGGGGTGCAGGCCAGCCTGTGCTGACTGCCAAGCAGCAGGCCAGACTCAACAAGGCGGGACCAGGTGGGCTCGAGTGTTTCCCGAGAAAGGAAAGTGCGGGCCTCATACCAGTCGCCGGGCACACCTTCCCTGAGTCTCAGGGCGTTCATCAGGAATTCAAAGGGTCGTGTTCCGGCTTCGATCGCTTCGCTGCCGGCCTCAAAAGGATTTTCCCCGGCTAATGCTATCCGCTGGTGGCGGTCGAGATAGTGCTGCGGATGACGGGTTTTCCAGCTGCGCAGGATTTTTCCGCCGGGCCGGCTGATCTTGGCATGTGCACCGGCACCGATCCCCAGGTAGTCGCCAAAGCCCCAGTAATTGAGGTTGTGGCGAGAGCGGGTCTGCGGACTGCGGCTGAACGCAGATACCTCATACTGAATGAAACCCTGCTGCTCAAGATAGGCCTGGCCCTGTTCCTGTATGGCAACCAGGTCATCTTCCCCGGGTAGCGGTGGCGGACGCCGATAATATTCGGTATTGGGTTCCAGGGTCAGCTGATACCAGCTAAGGTGGCTTGGCTCCAGTGCCACCGCTTGTGCCAGATCCTCAAGTGCCTGTGCCGCTTGCTGCTCGCTAAGGCCGTGCATGAGGTCGAGGTTGAAGTTGTCAAAGCCGGCCGATCTTGCGATTTTCACGGCATCATGGGCTTGCTGGCCACTGTGAATACGGCCCAGCGTTTTCAGGTGCTGCCCGTCAAAGCTTTGCACCCCGAGCGACAGGCGATTGACACCACCAGCCCGGTAAGCGGCAAAATGGGCGGCATCCACCGTGCCGGGGTTGGCTTCCAGGGTGATCTCGCAGTCTGCCTGCAGAGGAATGCGCTGCCCGATCGCCTGCAACAGACGCGCAATGGCGGCACCACTGAACAGCGATGGTGTTCCGCCGCCCATGAACACGCTGACCAGGGGCTTGCTACTGAGCTCCGGCCAGCGCTGCAGATCGGCATCCAGGTCGGCAATCAGGGCATCAATGTAGGCCGCTTCGTCCAGCCCCTGAGTCATCGCGTGGGAATTGAAATCACAATAGGGACACTTCTGAACACACCAGGGGAAGTGGATGTAAAGGGACAGGGGGATGTCCGCTGAAACCGCTGTTATCACCGGATCTGCCATGCTGAGGCGGCCATTATCCGCGTGCAGCCAATAGGTCGTTCTGCAGGGCCTGCAAGGCCTGTCCGCGGTGGCTGAGGGCGTTTTTCTGCTCGGGGCGGAGTTCGGCCGCGCTGAGTCCAGCCAGCTCGCCAGTCAGCCCATCGGGCAGAAAAACCGGATCGTAACCGAATCCCTCGCTGCCGCGCGGTGCCAGAGCAATCTGTCCGGGCCAGCGTCCCTCGGCAATCAGTGGCGCCGGGTCCTCCGGGTGTTGAATGACAACCAGCAGGCACAAAAACCAGGCTTTTCTCTGCGGCCCTTCCAAGCCCCGCATGTCTTGCAGCAGCTTTTCTACATTGTCAGAGTCAGTGGCCTGATCACCGGCATAGCGGGCAGAGTAGAGGCCGGGTGCGCCCTTAAGGGCCGGGACTACGAGGCCAGAATCATCGGCGAGGGCAGGCAGCCCGCTGATCCGGCTGGCGGCCCTGGCTTTGAGCAGGGCATTCTCGACAAAAGTCAGGCCGGTTTCCTCTACCGCGACCATTTGCCATTCGCTCTGGGGCCGCAGTGTGATCTGGTAACTGGCCAGAAGGGCATTAATCTCGCGGATTTTGCCGGCATTCCCGCTGGCGATGACCCATTCCTGCATGAAGATTCCTGTCAGTCGGGATAGAGCGCCTGGCTGAAGCGCAGTGAAAAGGGGCCTTTCTCCGGGTCGGCCTGGACATTCAGCCGGAACTCGTAGATTTCGCCCGGGCTGTACCAGAAAGAGGCGATGGAATAGACCGCATTCTGTTCCGTGACCTTGCGGAAAGAAAGGTCGCGGACCTGCTGTACGTCATTGCGGACATTACCGGTGACAAAGGCATGAATGGGGCGTTTGCTGCCGTCTTCTTCCACCTTGAGCACGGAAATGTTCAGGAAGCCGGCCGCCTTGCTCACAGGCAACTGGTACCGCTGTGCGATATCTGGCTGAAGAATGGTCGAAGGCAGGGCGATGTAGTGAACCTCATAGTCGCCATACACTTCTTTCTGTTCTGCCTGCGCGGTCAGGGCCAGGGCACAGAGCAGGGACAGCAGTGTGAGTCTGAGAGTTCGCGGAAGGTGCAGCTGAAAACAAATCATCGGGTCACCTGATAGAGGGCTATCTGACCAAACCAGTTGGGACAGAGTCGTGCCAGAGCGGGTGTCTCATGCTGACTGTTAACTACGGCACGACGCAGTATCCGGATGCCTTTTTCCTGGCACAGCGCTTCAAAATCCCGAAAGGTACATAAGTGAATGTTCGGGGTGTCATACCAGGTGTAGGGCAGCGTCTTGCTCATAGGCATGCGGCCTTTGAGCAACAGAAACAGGCGCAGTCGCCAGTAGGCAAAGTTGGGAAAGGTGATGATGCATTCTTTGCTGAGCCTGAGCATTTCATCGAGCATCAGATCCGGGTGCTTGACCGCCTGCAGTGCCTGGGTCATGACAGCCATATCGAAATGGTGATGGCTGAA
This sequence comes from Gammaproteobacteria bacterium, assembly GCA_030427465.1. Classification (GTDB taxonomy): domain Bacteria; phylum Pseudomonadota; class Gammaproteobacteria; order Pseudomonadales; family Oleiphilaceae; genus JADJWY01. Next base: position 5,224 of record JAUIAZ010000224.1, read on the forward strand.
GTTGGCCAGACCTTTCACGTTGAGATCCTGTTCGACCACATTGACACCCCGCCGGATGCAGGCGCTGATGTTGTCCGGATCGATTTCCAGCCCGTAGCCAGTCACGCGCTTCGCACTCTGCAGGTGATCCAGCAACGACCCGTCTCCACAACCCAGGTCCAGTACACGGGCCCCTTCTGGAATCCAGCCAGCAATGATCTTGAGGTCACTGCGCATGACTGCCCTCCCGTGCAATACGGTCCATGTAGGCATGGAAGACGTCCATGTAGCGTGGGGTAGGAATCAGGAAAGCATCGTGCCCGTGTGGAGCATCGATCTCGGCATAGCTGACGGCTTTTCCGGCCCCGACAAGCGCGGTGACGATTTCTTCCGAACGCTCGGGCGAGAAGCGCCAGTCTGTGCTGAACGCCACGACCAGAAAACCGCAGCGTGCGGTTTCCAGGGATTCCCTGAGGCTGCCACCCGCCGTGGCGGCCGGATCGAAATAGTCGAGTACCCGGGTCATCAGTAGATAGGTATTGGCATCGAAATTCTGCGAGAAGCGCTCGCCCTGATATCTCAGATAGGACTCCACCTGGAACTCGGCATCCAGAATGCCGAACCGGAAGGCCTGATTACGCAGTTCGCGACCAAACTTTTCCCCCATGGAGGCATTCGACAGATAGGTGATGTGTCCGACCATGCGGGCCAGCATCAGACCTTTGCGTGGGGCCGTGT
>JAUIAZ010000225.1 GCA_030427465.1 Gammaproteobacteria bacterium
CAGACATCCCCTCCAAGCAACAAAAATGTCCGCTAAAACCCTAGGAGCGGTCTTCAAACATCAACACACGCCGAGGACAGCAAAGGCCCCACAACAGTCAAGAAACTGTCTATAGTCATGTGAAGGAAGATTCGGTGAACGGGCCATCCTGGAACCGAGAAACCCGAAGTAAGAGTTTGAAAAAAATGAACATTGCCCTGACTGAGTGTTGGCAGAACTGATGCTGGAACTGCAAGATTACCTCAAGTTCCTGGTCGCACTGTTTGCGATCCTGAATCCGCCCGGGGCTATCCCGGTCTTGATGTCATTGGCTGCCGACCAGAGTCATCAGGATCGCATGGCCACGGCCAAGATGGCCACTTTCGCTGTCTTTGTGATCCTGTTGACCGCTTTGTTCTTCGGCGAGGCGCTTCTGGATTTCTTTGGTATTTCCATTCATTCGTTCCGGGTCGGTGGAGGCATACTCATATTGATGATGGCTCTTTCGATGATGCATGCCAGAGCCTCTGATGCCAAACAAACCAAAGCGGAATCATTGGAGGCCGCCAGCCGTGAATCTATCGCGGTAGTGCCGCTGGCCATGCCCATACTCGCCGGGCCCGGCGCCATCAGTGCCGTTATATTGTTCGGTCACCGGGCCACTTCGTGGGAACATTACTCAACGGCAGCCGTTCTTCTGGGTGTTTTGAGCCTGGTGATATACCCCTTCCTGCGCTTTTCTTCTGCCATCTCACTGCGCCTGGGTCAGACTGGAATCAATATCATGACCCGGGTCATGGGGCTTATTCTAGCTGCCATCTCGGTGGAGTTCATTGCGGTGGGTTTGAAGGGGCTTTTTCCGGCTCTTGCCTCCACCTGAGTACTGTGAGTAGGCTCTACTCTCCCCAACCAGAGCAAGCGCCATGCCCTCCCCCCTGACAAAAGAGCAAAAAAGCTGGATCGCCTACGACATCGGCAACTCGGCTTTCGTATTGGTCATTGTGACCACCATCATGCCCATTTTTTTCAAGGATGTGGTCGCCAGCGATTTACCACCAACCGAGTCAACGGCTTACTGGGCTTACGCCAACTCATTCGCCTCACTGATTCTGGCACTGCTGGCCCCCATTCTCGGTACCCTGGGTGACTTTCAGGGAAACAAGAAAAAGATACTCATGGGCTTGCTGACGGCTGGCTGGATATTCACAGCCCTGCTCACCCAGATCGGTCCGGGCGACTGGCTGATGGCACTGCTGCTGTATATCTGCGCACGGTTGAGTTGGGCAGGCGGCAATGTTCTGTATGATTCCTTTCTCGTCGATGTGGCCGAAAAAAACCAGATGGACCGGGTCTCTGCCTTGGGCTTTGCCTGGGGCTATATTGGTAGTGTTGCGCCGCTGCTGATGGTGGTGGGGCTGATTCTGACCGGTACGGATGCCCAGTCAGGAACGCTGCCTGTCAGTGAGACCCAGTGGGGCTTTCTGATTGTATCCATCTGGTGGCTGGCTTTTTCCCTGCCCATGCTGCGGAACGTGAAGCAGCGTTATGCGCTACCCCAGCCAGCACACCCTCTACGCGCTTCGTTCCGGCAACTGGCAAGCACCTTCAGAAAGCTACGGCAGCACCGGGCGGCTTTTACCTTTCTGCTGGCCTACTTTTTCTATATCGATGGCGTTGACACCATCATCACCATGGCCGCCGTTTATGGCCGGGATCTGGATTTCAGCCCAACCACGCTGATTGCAGTGATCCTGTTTATTCAGATCGTGGCCTTTCCCTTTGCCTTCGGGGTCAGTCGACTGGCTGACCAGGTAGACAGCCGCAGGCTGATCATGCTGGGCATACTGATCTACGCCGTAATTACCTTTATTGCTTTCCTGCTACCCGACCTGCCTGAACAGACCAAAGTCATCACGTTCTGGATCATGGCCTTCCTGGTCGCCATGGCTATGGGGGGCATCCAGGCGTTGAGCCGAAGCTACTTCGGCAAGCTGATTCCTCCAGAAAACAGTGGAGAATTCTTTGGCTTGTACAATGTCGTGGGTCGCTTTGCTGCGATTCTCGGGCCTCTGATGATCGGCGCAATCGGGACAATGACTGGCCATTCCAAATGGGGTGTGTTGTCTTTGCTGTTTCTTTTCATCGTAGGCGCGATTCTGCTGACGCGTGTAAAGCCAGAACCGGAACCGATCAGGAGCACTCGCTAATCCGCCTTGGCCGGCTGGTGGCAGTCGCGGGGCACCAGCAGCATCCACGCCGCAGCCCAGATCAGCGCGCCCAGGCCCCAGGCAAAGGTGTTGTCCAGTGCCATGCCGCGATCCAGCCCTAGCCGGGATAACCAGGGGCCCAGCAGTTGGGTAAAACCGTACAGGGCGATCAACATGGCACTCAATCTCGTTCCCTGGTGAGGGTGAAGATGACGGGCAAGCCGTTGAGTCAGCAGAACGGCGCCCAGGAAACTGCCACCGATCAGGAGCGCACAGGTCCAGAGTGCCATGGCCTGATCGGGTACCCACAACAGGGCAGCCACCCCCAGAATCTGAATCGCATAATTCAGGAGCAGCGCTCGCTGGTCGCCGACCTTGGCGCCGAGGTGGTTCCAAAGCCAGGTTGAGGGTAAAGAAGCCAGCCCGACCAGCAACCAGGGGCTCGGAGTCAGAGCCACCCCCCAATCGCTCGCAACCGCCGGCAGGAAGGTCATGGGCAGAATATAGCCCATGCCGGCACCGGCATAGGCCAGGAACAAGGGAGTAGTCTGTCGGTCCCAAAGCGGTGTTGACGGAGCACCACCTCCCTGGTGCTCGCTCACCGGAATCCGGTACAGGTACCAGGCACTCCAGATTGCGAGCGGCAGAGCGGCCAGCGCAGCTGGTATCCAGTGGTCCGGGCCGGTCAGGTGGCCTGTCCAGATTTCCGTGAGCAGATAAGAGGCAATCAGGCCGATGCCTACACCGAGATAGACTAGCCCGCTCAGATGTATTTGCCTGCGCGCAGCCAGCCACTCCAGGACCAACGCCGGTGCCAGCACAAAAACCACCCCGTTACTGATGCCGTTTACCAGGCGCAGTGTCACCAAGGCCGTATAATCCGTGGCTAGCACCTGTATAAGGGTTACCAGGGCATTCAGAAGGAGCCCCAGGCTCAGACCGCTACGATCGAGGTTACGTGAAAACAGCCACAGGGCACACAGAGCGCCCAGCAGGTAACCCACGTAGTTCCAGCTGGCCAGAGAAGCAGCCTCCGGCAGGGTCAGCAACCCGTCTTCAACCAACAGTGGAATCAGTGGGGTGTAATAGAAGCGACCAAAGCCGTGCACCACCACCAGAGCGGTGGCAGCCGCCAATACAGGCAGCAACGCAGCAGATCTCATACCATCAGCCCGGCAAGGCGTAAGATCCCGTGGCATGCGCCACCGGCCGGCCATTTCCACCTTCACTGAGCATGGTGACCTCACAAAAAGCCAGACGTCGCCCGATCTTCAGTAAGCGGGTTTCGGCCAGCAGGTCTGCCGGAGCAGGTCGCTGTAGAAAATTGATGTTGAGATTACTGGTGACAGCCATTTCTTCTGGACCCAGAGTTGCCAGAATAATCGCATACATTGAGGCGTCTGCCAGTGACATGATCACCGGTCCGCTAACGGTTCCACCTGGTCGCTGCATTTCTTCCCGATAAACCACACGGGTCAGTACCCGGTCGTCATGTACTTCATTCACTTGAAAACCAAAGCTCTGTGCCATTGGCACACCCTTGTAAATCAGGTTCTGAATGGCCAACGGATCACGCAGTTTCATGGATTCTCCCGGAATGTTTCTGGACGCTGAGCAATTGCGCTCATTAAAATACACAGTTGACTAACCTTTCGTCCAATATCAGGAGATCAACCCGCCCATGCGCGCCAGTCAATTCCTAATCGCCACTCAGAAAGAGACACCAGCCGATGCAGAAATTATCAGCCATCAGCTGATGCTGCGGGCCGGCATGATCCGCAAACTGGCTTCGGGGCTTTACACCTGGCTACCCCTCGGTCTGCGGGTACTACGGCAGGTGGAGACCATTATCCGCGAGGAAATGAATGCAGCAGGGGCCCAGGAAGTGCTGATGCCAGCGATTCAACCGGCTGAGCTTTGGGAAGAAACCGGTCGCTGGCAGAAGTATGGCGCGGAACTGCTGAGAGTGAAGGACCGCCATGATCGCGACTTCTGTGTCGGCCCGACGCATGAAGAAGTCATCACGGATATGGCGCGCAATGAACTGCGCAGCTACAAATCTCTGCCAGCCAACTTCTATCAGATCCAGACCAAGTTCCGGGATGAGCGTCGTCCGCGCTTCGGCGTGATGCGGGCGCGCGAATTCATCATGAAAGATGCCTATTCCTTCCACGTGGATCGTGACTCTCTGGATGAAACTTATGAACAGATGTACGCCACCTACAGCCGGATTTTTGAACGTCTGGGCCTGGACTTCCGCGCTGTTCAGGCAGACGGTGGCAGCATTGGCGGCTCCTCTTCCCACGAATTCCATGTGCTGGCTGATTCCGGGGAAGACCTGATTGCCTTCAGCAGCGAATCCGATTTTGCCGCCAACATTGAACTGGCAGAAGCGGTGGCACCGGAGTCATCCGGCTCGCAGCAGAGCCTGGAAAAAGTCGCCACACCCGGCCAACACAGCATTGAAGAAGTGAGCAGCTTCCTGCAGATACCCGCGGCCGAAACCGTCAAAACCCTGATTCTGCGCACCGATGAGAACTGCGACCAGCCACTGCTGGCACTGGTCCTCAGAGGTTCAGACACCCTTAATGAAATCAAGGCTGCCAAGATTCATGGCCTGTCAGAGCCGCTGGTGATGGCCGATGAAAAAGAAGTCAGAACCGCGACGGGAGCCGCACCGGGCTCCGTCGGCCCGCTGGATCTGAAGATTCCGGTTTACGTAGACCGGGCAGCAGCTGCCCTGGCGGCTTTCGTCTGCGGGGCCAATGAAGATGGTTTCCACTTCAAAGGAGCGAGCTGGGGGCGCGATTGTCACAGCCAATACACCGTGGTTGACTTGCGCAATGTCGTAGAAGGCGACCCAAGCCCGGACGGCAAAGGCCAGATTCAACTGAAGCGAGGCATTGAGGTCGGCCACATCTTCAAGCTGGGCGCCCAATATGCCTCTGCGATGAACGCCACGGTACTGGATGCCAATGGCAAAGCCACCGTCATGGAGATGGGTTGCTACGGTATTGGCGTGACCCGTGTGGTTGCTGCCGCCATCGAACAGAATCACGACGAAAATGGCATCATCTGGCCAGATGCGATTGCCCCCTTCTCGCTGGCCCTGGCGCCTCTGAACATGCACAAATCCGAAGCCGTGCGTGAAGCGGCTGAAGCCTTGTACCGGGACCTGCAGGCCGCCGGTTACGCGGTACTGATGGATGACCGGAATGAACGTCCAGGCGTGAAGTTTGCGGACCTGGAACTGATGGGCATTCCTCACAGACTGGTCATCAGCGATCGCGGCCTCAAGGAAGGCACACTGGAGTACAAAGGCCGGCGTGACGCAGAAAGCCGGAATGTGGCCCAGGCAGACGTGCTAGACTTTTTGAAAGAGGTGCTTTCGGGAAGTCACTGAGGATAAATGGTTCAGTCGGGTTTTTGCTTGTTCCGGCGGCAGGCCGTCAGGGTCTGCTGCACGGTCTTTATTCTGCTGGCCCTGAATGCCGCGGCGCAGACCCGCGAGGCCGATCCGGAACTGCTGGCGCTTTTAAAAGAAGCGGCGGCCGAAAACCAGAGCTTTGTCGATCGTTTTGAAGCCGAAGTCTGGCTACTGGATATGTCGAATCGGGTGCAGCGGTGGATCAGGGATCCGCAGGACCGACTGGAGATGCTCAAACTGGTACATCAGGAGGCCACCCGTGCCGAGCTAAGCCCTGAGCTGGTGCTCGCGGTGATACACGTAGAAAGCCTGTTTGACCGTTTTG